>CAWUNP010000099.1:0-6065 GCA_963923805.1 uncultured Novosphingobium sp.
TCTCGTGGGCTCGGAGATGTGTATAAGAGACAGTCCACGCCCAGGTCCCAGAACTTGTTCTGTAAAACGATCGTCATCTCGTCCGGGAAGCGCTCTTTGAGGTGCTGCGGAATCGAGACACCCGGCGCACCGGTCTTGAAGGTGATGTAGAAGTGGTGATCGCCGGGCAGGGTTCCGCCACCGGCCACAATCTCTCCCAACACGCGGCCAACCACGGCGCGCAGCGCTTCCTGCACGATTTCGTCGTAGGGGATCAGGCTTTCGGGTGAGCTGTCGGTCATGGCGTCACAAGTGGCTACGCCGCGCGCAGCGGTCAAGGGCAAAGCGCTTGCACCCGCGCATTTCCGGCCTATAGGCCACCCCATGCGCACCGGACGGATCGCCCGCAAGACTCACGAGACCGACATCCTCGTCGAAGTGAACCTCGACGGGACGGGGGCCTATGATGTCAGCACCGGGATCGGCTTCCTCGATCACATGATCGAGCAGTTCAGCCGCCATTCGCTGATCGATATCAAGTGCCACGTGACGGGCGATCTCCACGTCGACCAGCACCACACCACCGAAGACAGCGCCATTGCGATCGGCCAGGCCATCTCCGATGCGCTGGGCGATAAGGCCGGGATCGGCCGGTATGGCACGGCCTATAGCCCGATGGACGAGGCTCTGGCCCGCGTCGCGCTGGATATCTCGGGCCGCCCGTGGCTGGTCTGGAACGCCAAGTTCACCCAGGAACGGCTGGGCGAAATGGATACCGAACTGTTCGAACACTGGTTCCAGTCGATTGCTCAGGCGATCGGCATTACCCTGCATATTGAGCTGCTTTACGGCACCAACAACCACCACATCTGCGAAGGCATCTACAAGGGCTTCGCCCGCGCGATGCGCCAGGCGGTGGAGCTTGACCCGCGCAAGGGCGGGGCGATTCCCAGCACCAAGGGCCAGCTCGGTGGCTGAGGTGCTCGCGCTGATCGATTACGGCGCGGGCAATCTTCACTCGGTCGCAAATGCGCTCAAGGCGGCCGGGGCTGACGGTGTGCAGGTGACCGCCGACCCTGATGTGGTGCGCGCGGCTGACCGGATCGTCCTTCCCGGTGTTGGCAGTTTCAAGGCCTGCGCGGAAGGGCTGCGCGCCATCCCCCACCTTGTCGAAGCGATGAGCGAGCGGGTGCTGGTGGGCGCGGCGCCGTTTCTGGGTATCTGCGTGGGCATGCAGTTGCTCGCCTCGCGCGGGGTTGAGCATGGCGTCACCCCCGGTCTCGACTGGATCGGCGGTGAAGTGCGGCTGATCGAACCGACCGACCCGGCCATCAAGGTGCCGCACATGGGCTGGAACGACGTGATGGTCCGCCCGCACGCTCCGCTGCTGGAAAGCGGTGAGGCCTTTTTTCTGCATTCCTATCACTTCGTTCCCGATGACGGGCATCATGCGCTCGCCATGACCGATCATGGCGGCGGGCTGGTCGCGGCGGTGGGCCGCGATACGATCATGGGGGTGCAGTTCCATCCGGAGAAGAGCCAGGCCTACGGCCTCGCGCTGCTCCGCGCGTTCCTGGACTGGAAGCCATGATTGTTTTTCCCGCCATCGACCTCAAGGCCGGGCAGGTCGTGCGCCTGTCCGAAGGCGATATGGACCGCGCGACGGTCTATGGTGACAATCCTGCGGCCCAGGCGCAGCTCTTTGCCGCGGCCGGTTCGCAGTTCCTCCATGTCGTCGATCTCGATGGCAGCTTTGCTGGCCGGGCGGAGAACCGGGCGGCGGTCGAAAGTATCCTCGAGACGTTCGAAGGCCACGTCCAGCTGGGTGGCGGAATCCGCACGCGCGAAGCGGTGGAGGGCTGGTTCGATCTGGGCGTAAGCCGGGTCGTGATGGGCTCGGCCGCGCTCAAGGATCCGGAATTCGTGAAAGATATGGCGCGCGAATTTCCTGGCGGGATCGTGGTCGCGGTTGATGCCCGCGATGGCATGGTTGCGACCGAAGGCTGGGCCGAAGTTTCCGACGTGCCAGTGGTCGATCTCGCCCGCCGGTTCGAGGATGCCGGGGTGGCCAGCCTGCTGTTCACCGACATTGGCCGCGATGGCCTGCTCAAGGGCGTCAACATCGACGCCACGGTCGAGCTTGCCCGCCAGGTCGACATTCCGGTGATCGCCAGCGGCGGGGTCAAGGGCCTGGATGACATCCATATCCTGTCGCTCCACGCCGTTGACGGGATCGAAGGCGTGATCACCGGCCGCGCACTCTACGAAGGCCGACTCGACCTGGCGGCGGCGATTGCCATGGCGAACCGGGCATGACCGTCCGCGTCCGCGTCATCCCCTGTCTTGATGTTGCCAATGGCCGGGTGGTCAAGGGCGTGAACTTCGTCGACCTCAAGGATGCCGGCGATCCGGTCGAACAGGCGCGTGCCTATGATTCGGCCGGGGCGGACGAACTGTGTTTCCTCGATATCAGCGCCAGCCACGAAGGGCGCGGCACGCTGCTTGATGTGGTGCGGCGGACCGCTGAGGTCTGCTTCATGCCGCTGACGGTCGGTGGCGGCGTCCGCACGGTGGAGGATGCGCGCGCGCTTTTGCTAGCCGGGGCAGACAAGGTGGCGGTCAATTCCGCCGCCGTCAGCCGCCCCGAAGTGGTGGCAGAGATTGCCGAACGCTTTGGCAGCCAGTGCGTGGTCGCTTCGGTCGATGCGCGGCGGCAGGGGGATCACTGGGAGATCTTTACCCACGGTGGCCGCCAGGCGACCGGGATCGACGCCGTTGCCCATGCCGTGCGGCTGGCCGAACTCGGCGCGGGCGAACTGCTCGTAACCTCGATGGACGGCGATGGCACCCGGGCCGGCTATGACCTGGAACTGACCCGCACGATTGCCGATGCCGTATCGGTGCCGGTCATCGCCAGCGGCGGGGTGGGGACGCTCGATCACCTGGTTGAGGGCGTGATTCAGGGCCACGCCAGCGCCGTATTGGCCGCCTCGATCTTTCACTTTGGCCAGCACACCATTGCCGAAGCGCACGCCGCGCTCCGTGCCGCAGGCCTCCCGGCGCGCGGTTGATCCCGGAGTCGGGTTATTTTACAAGCGCTTGCGCTCCATGTGCGCGGTTAACCATGTTTGCAGCCCGCCCGGCACAATTTCCCGGGTGGTGGCACGCTCTTTGCGTAACCTTTTGGGATGTCGCAATTTCTGACCCTTCAGCGGGCCTGGCCGCAGTTGCTGGTTGCCTCCCTAGCATTGGCCGCCAGTGCGCCAGCCCTGGCCGGCAACGGCGTTTCGATCCCCGATCCCAGTGCGACAACCTTGCTCGCGCTGGGGGTTCTGGGGCTAATTGCCGGCCGCCAGGGTGGCCGCCGCCCGCCGCGGGATTAGTGGCTTGACCCCCACGCGATAGCGCCGCATTCGGGTGGGCGATGAGCGCACCTGATACCTTGACCCGCCTGGCCGCAACGATTGCTGCGCGGCGCACTGCCGATCCCGCGACCAGCTGGGTCGCCAAGCTCCACGCGCGCGGCCTGCCGGTGATCGCGCGCAAGCTGGGCGAGGAAGCGGTTGAGACGATCACCGCGGCGCTGGCCGGCAGCCGCGAAGAGCTGGTGGGTGAAGCCGCCGACACGATCTTTCACCTGCTGGTCCTGTTAGATGCCAAGGGCGTGACGCTGGACGAGGTCCTGGCCGAGCTTGACCGCCGCGAAGGCACCAGCGGGATCGCCGAAAAAGCCAGCCGGAGCGAATGATGCCAATCGACCCCACCCTGCCCTATGACGACCAGAACGTCTTCGCGAAGATCCTGCGCGGCGAGATCCCGAACCGGACCGTGTTCGAGGATGAGTGGGCGCTGGCGTTCCATGATATCAATCCGCAGGCCCCCACCCATGTGCTGGTGATCCCCAAGGGAGCCTATGTCAGTTGGGATGATTTTTCCGCCCGCGCCGCGGCAGAGGAAATCGCCGGCTTCGTGCGCGCGGTGGGCCATGTTGCCCGCTCGCTCGGGCTGGTTGAGCCGGGCTACCGCCTGCTTGCCAACATCGGCCAGCATGGCCACCAGGAGGTGCCCCACCTCCATGTACACCTGTTCGGCGGCAAGCCACTGGGCCCGATGCTGGCGCGGTTGGACTGAACAGGCTATTGCCCTGCGACTCGCGCCCCGGCTAAGGCGCCCCCATGGCAACGTTTCCTCCTGCCCCGTCGGGCCTGGTCGATGGCAAGGTGCACCGCTTTGTCGTGCGCGCCTATTTTGAGGATACCGACCTGTCCGGCGTGGTCTATCACGCCAATTATCTCCGCTGGTTTGAACGCGCCCGATCCGATTTCGTTCGCCTGCTGGGGATTGACCAGCGCGCCGTGAACGAGGCGGGTGAGGGCGCCTTTGCCGTTACCGAACTGACCATCCGCTATGCCGCGCCGGCCCGGCTCGACGACGCCGTGCAGATCGAAACCACCTGCGAGGAGCTGGGCGCGGCATCGTGCCGGATGCACCAAATCGCCCGCCATGAGGACGGCCGGCTCTTGTCCGAGGCGCGGCTGCGGATCGGATTTGTTTCACCCGAAGGCCGTCCGCGCCGGATGCCCGCGGCCTGGCGCGAAGCCTTTGCCACCATTACACCCGAAGGAAGTCAATGAGCACCCTGTCCCTGCTGGCCGCCGCGCCAACCCGCCTTGATCCGGTGAAGCTGTTTTTCGATGCCGATATCGTCGTGCAGACGGTCATGGCCGGGCTGATCCTTGCTTCGGTCTGGGTTTGGGCGATCATCATCTCGTTTTCGCGGCGCATGGCGGGGATCGCCAAGCGCAGCAGTGCCTATGAACGTGATTTCTGGAAGGCGGCCGATATCGAAGCGTTCCAGGCCTTGCACGGGGGCAAGGATGCGGGGGAAAATCCCTCGGCCCAGGTCGTTGCTGCCGGTTTGGCCGAATGGCGGCGCTCCACCGCGGCGAAGACGGTCGATCGCGATGGCACCCGCCAGCGTCTGGCCGGCGTGATGGACAGCGCCGTCGCGCAAGAGGCTGACAACCTGGCCGAGCGCCTCAACTTTCTCGCCACGGTGGGCTCGGTTGCCCCCTTTGTCGGGCTGTTTGGCACGGTCTGGGGGATCATGAATTCGTTCTTCCAGATCGGCTCGCAGCAGAATTCCTCGCTCGCGGTGGTTGCGCCGGGTATCTCGGAAGCGCTCTTCGCTACGGCCATCGGCCTGTTCGCGGCGATCCCGGCGGTCATTGCCTACAACCGCTTTTCGCACAACGTGAGCCAGCTTGAAGCGCGGCTGCAGCGTTTTGCCGATCGCTTCCATGCCAGCCTCAGCCGCGAACTGGATGCCGCCTGATGGGGGCGAGCCTTTCCTCGGGTGGCGGCCGCAAGGGCGGGCGGGGTCGTCGGTCGCGGGCGCCGGTGTCGGAAATCAACGTCACCCCGCTGGTTGACGTCATGCTGGTGCTGCTGATCATCTTCATGGTCACCGCCCCGCTGCTCAACGCCGGGGTGCCGGTCAACCTGCCGGACAGCCGGGCCAAAGCACTGGATCAGGATCCGCAGCAGATCAACCTGACGCTATCGCGCGACGGGCGGCTCTATCTTGACCAGACCGAGATTGATCCGGCTGCCCTGCCCGATCGCCTGGCCTCGGTGCCCCGCGGCGCCGATGGCAAGCCGCCGCTGGTGACGCTGCGCGCTGACAAGAGCCTGGACTATGGCGAGGTGATCGCCGTGATGGGTGAACTTAACCGCGCTGGTTTCAATGCCATCTCGCTGGTCACTAACGGTTCAGGCGCTGCCGGACAGAACTGAGCCGATGGCCCTGACCGATCTTCGCCGTGACGAAAAGCTGGCGCTGCTGGCCGCACTTGCCGCCCATGCCGGGCTGGTGGTGGTGCTGACGCTGCGGCCGGCGCCGGTCCCCTTGCCGCCGCCGGAACGGATTACGGTGACAATCAGCGATGATGTTGGCCTGACCTCAACTTCGCCCTCCACTGCCCCCGCGGCGGCGGAAGAAGCGCCAGAGCTGGGCGAAGAGGCTACGCCGCCGCCTGCGCCCGTTCCCCAACCCGAGCCGCAGCCAAAGCCGCTGCCGCGCGCGA
>CAWUNP010000100.1:0-5933 GCA_963923805.1 uncultured Novosphingobium sp.
GCCAAGGATCAGAAGGAAACCAAGAGCCACGCCGGCCCCCAGTTTGGAGCCAAGGGATTTGCGGAATATCTGCAGCATGCGAACTCGCCAGAACAAGAACAGGACCCGCTCCAGGCGGGCAACAAACCGGGGCTTTAGGCAGCAATTCGCGCGCGGGCAATGCCGCATGGCCACTGACCGGACAAACCGGTGCGCTGTTCCACAGGCAGTTTTGACAAGCACGGCACCATTGGCCTAGGCGCAGGGTTATCCGGAATGCACTCCGGGGCTTAATCACATTGCAGGAAATCTGGCATGGCGAACCGACCCTTTATCGTCGGCAACTGGAAGATGAATGGCACGCGGGCCATGCTCGCAGAGGCCCGCGCGATTGATCGCGGCGCCGCCCGTCATCCCGGTGTCCGCGTGGCCGTGGCGCCGCCGTTCACCCTGATCCAGGCCATGGCCGAGAATGCCGAAGCCATGGCGATTGGTGGCCAGGATTGCCATGCCGCTGCCAGCGGGGCGTTCACGGGCGACGTGTCCGGCGCGATGCTGGCCGATGCCGGCGCATCCTTCGCGATTCTGGGCCACAGCGAGCGGCGCGCGATGCATGGCGAAACCGACGATGTCGTGCGCGCCAAGGCCGAAGCGGCCCTCACCGCCGGGCTGGACGTGATCGTCTGCGTTGGCGAGACCGAGGCGCAGCGCGATGCCGGCCAGGCGCAGGCCGTGGTTTGCGCGCAGCTCGCCGGATCGCTGCCGGTGGGTGAGGGCGTGGCGGCCCGCCTGACCGTGGCCTATGAACCGGTTTGGGCAATCGGCACCGGCCGGGTGCCATCGGTGAGCGATGTCAGCGCGATGCATCGGGCGATCCGCGCGCAACTGGAAACGATGTACGGCCAGGATGGCGCGGGCATCTCGATTCTCTACGGCGGATCGGTCAATGCCGGGAATGCCGCCGAATTGCTGGCCGCCGAGGATGTCGGTGGGGCGCTGGTCGGCGGGGCCAGCCTGCAGGCGGACAGTTTTCTGGCGATCGTGCTTGCTGCCGCCGGGCCCGGCGAAGAATAGCGCCAAGCTTGCAACCAGAGCCGCGCGCGCCTAGATGCGCGAGCAACAGTTACACTCCAGCGGAAAGCCGCCAATGTCGCTATTCATCTTCCTTACCGTCGTGCAGGCCATTGTGGCTGCGCTGCTGGTCGCCGTAATCCTGATGCAGAAGTCTGAAGGCGGCGGTCTTGGGGTTGGTGGCAGCCCGACCGGTCTGATGTCGGCCCGCGGCGCGGCCGATTTTCTGACCCGCTCGACGGCCGTGCTGGCGACGGTGTTCGTGGTGCTGAGCATTGCCCTGGCGGCAATCGCGGCCAGCACCTCTTCGGGTGGCGGGCTTGATACCTCGCTGAACCGCACGGTTGCTCCGGCCGGTCCGCCGGTCAGCGCCGATCCGCTGGCCGCTCCGGCCGCCAGCCCGGCTGCTGCTCCGGCCGCTGCTCCGCAGGGTGAACCCGCAAAGCAGTAAGTACTGGCCCGCATTTTCGGCGGGCCGTTCCATTTCAATTGTGGATTGCGGCAAGCAGCGCTTGCCCGCTCCCCCATTCCTTGCTTAAGGCCCGACTCCCATGGCGCGGTTCATTTTCATCACCGGCGGCGTGGTCTCCTCGCTTGGCAAAGGTCTCATGGCGGCAAGCCTCGCAGCTCTGCTGCAGGCGCGCGGATTCAAGGTCCGCATCCGCAAGTTCGATCCCTATCTGAACGTCGATCCGGGGACGATGAGCCCCTATCAGCATGGCGAAGTCTATGTGACCGACGATGGGGCCGAGACCGACCTTGACCTGGGGCACTACGAACGCTTCACCGGCGTTTCCGCCCGCCAGGCTGACAATATCACCTCGGGCCGGATCTATCGCGACATTATCGCGAAGGAACGCCGCGGCGATTACCTGGGTGCGACGGTGCAGGTCGTCCCCCACGTTACCGACGAGATCAAGCGTTTCGCCCTGGCCGATACCGAGGATCTCGATTTCGTGCTGTGTGAAATCGGCGGCACTGTCGGCGATATCGAGGGTCTGCCCTTTGTCGAAGCAATCCGCCAGCTGCGCAACGAACTGGGGCGTGAGCGGTTCTGTTCGGTCCATGTCACGCTGGTGCCCTATGTTTCGGCAGCGGGCGAACTGAAGACCAAGCCGACCCAGCACTCGGTCCGCGAACTGACCAGCCTGGGCGTGCAGCCCGACGTACTGCTGTGCCGCTGCGAACACCCGTTGCCCGAGAACGAACGCGCCAAGATCGCGCTGTTCTGCAACGTCCGCAAGGAAGCGGTGATCCAGGCGCTGGATGCCAGCAGCATCTACGCCGTGCCGCTGCAGTATCACGCCGAAGGGCTGGATGCGGAAGTGCTGCACCACTTCGGCATGAGCAGCCCGGCGCCCGACCTGACCCGCTGGACGGACATCGTTGACCGCTATCAGCACCCCGAAGGCGAAGTGACCATCGGCGTGGTGGGCAAGTATGTCGGCCTGCCGGACGCCTACAAGAGCCTCAACGAGGCGCTGATCCACGGGGGCATGGCCAACCGGGTCAAGGTCAACATCAAGTGGATCGACGCCGAACTGTTCGAGGCCGGTGACGAGGAGATCGTCACCCGGCTTGAGCCGATGCACGGCATTCTGGTGCCGGGCGGCTTTGGCGTGCGCGGGTCGGAAGGCAAGATTGCTTCGGTCCGCTTCGCCCGCGAACGCAAGGTGCCGTTCTTCGGCATCTGCCTGGGCATGCAGATGGCCTGCATCGAAGGGGCGCGGAACACCGCCGGAATCGCCGGCGCCGGATCGACCGAATTTGGCGAACCGGCCGAACCGGTCGTAGGCATCATCACCGAATGGATGAGCGCCGAGGGCTTGCAGAAGCGCGGCGCCGATACCGATCTGGGCGGCACGATGCGGCTGGGCGCCTATGAAGCGAAACTGGGTGCCAACAGCCACGTTTCGGCCGTTTATGGCGGCGCGACTTCCATCTCCGAGCGGCATCGCCACCGTTACGAGGTCAATTCGGCCTATCGCGAAGCGCTGGAGCAGGGCGGGCTGGTGTTCTCCGGGATGTCACCCGACGGACTGCTGCCCGAAATCGTCGAGCGGCCGGATCACCCGTGGTTCATCGGCGTGCAGTTCCATCCCGAACTGAAGAGCCGTCCGTTCGAGCCCCACCCGCTGTTTGCCGGCTTTATCGCCGCTGCGGTGCAGCAGGCCCGGCTCGTCTGAGGCTTTGGTTAACCGGGTTTAGCAACTTGCTACGATTGCACTTGCAATCGACCTAGTATTTACACTAGCGCAGTCAGGCGTGGCACCGGCTTTTCAGAGCTTGTCGTCAGTCAGATCGTCTATTGCGACCCGGACGATTGTGATGCGCGACAGGGCGGCGCGCAAGCGTCGTGGGGGTGGGGCTGCAAAGCCTCACCCCCAATTGGCAAAGTGCTGAAATTCAGGCCGCGGCGCTGCTTTCGTCGCTATCGCTGACGACAGTCAGGGCCTTTTGCGTCCCGACCGGGATCTTTTTCGGCTTCATCGCTTCGGGCACTTCGCGCACCAGATCGATGATCAGCAGCCCGTCTTCCAGGTTGGCAGATTCGACCCGGACATAGTCGGCCAGTTCGAAGCGGCGTTCAAAACCGCGCTGGGCGATGCCCACGTGCAGGAACTGTCCGGCCGGGGCTTCCTCGCCCTTGCGCCCTTGCACCACCATCAGGTTCTGCTGGGCGGTAATCTCGATATCGGCGGGCTTGAAGCCGGCAACCGCCAAGGTGATGCGATAGCTTTCCTCACCGCGGCGTTCGATGTTGAAGGGGGGGTAGTTATCACCGCTGTTCAGCCGGTTGTGGTTTTCCAGCAGGTCAAACAGCCGGTCAAAGCCCACCATGGTGCGGCGATAAGGGGTGAAATCGAAACGGTTCATGGCAAAATCCTCCAATGAGCAATTCTGGTCTGTGCAAGGCCCGTCATGGCGCCCTGCGGTGCGGCATCATCCCCTTGCGGACCATGACACCATCACCGATGTATGATAGCTGCAGCCCGTTTCAAGAGGAGCCGTCATGTCTGCGCCCAAAGTCGAGATCTATACCAAGTGGGGTTGCCCCTATTGCATTCGGGCCAAGGCGCTGCTGGACGGCAAGGGCGTCACCTATGCCGAGATCGATGTGACCTATGGTGGCAAGGAGCGCGAAGAGATGGTGCGGCGCGTCCCGGGTGCCAGCACGGTGCCGCAGGTGCTGGTCGATGACCAGCCGCTGGGCGGGTGTGATGATATCCATGCGCTTGATGCCGCGGGCAAACTTGACCCGCTGCTGGGACTTTAAGCCGCCGCGATGAGCCGCATCGCCGTTTTGCAGATGACCACCGGGATCGACCCGGCAGCCAATGCAAGCACGCTGGTCAGCGCGATTGGCGCGGCCGCCAGCGGCGGTGCCAGCATGCTGTTCACGCCCGAGATGTCGGGCTTGCTCGATCGCGACCGGGCGCGCGGCAGCCGGCATATCCTGGCAGAGGATCAGAACCCTGTGCTCGCCGCGGTGCGCGAAGCTGCTGCCGGGGCCGGGATCTGGGTTGCCCTGGGCAGCCTTGCCGTGGCGCGCGCTGACGGCCGCTGGGCGAACCGCAGCTTCATGATTGACCCGACCGGGGCGATCGCGGCGCGCTACGACAAGATCCATATGTTCGATGTCGATCTGGCGACGGGTGAATCCTGGCGCGAATCGAATGCCTATGCGCCGGGTGAGCAGGTGGTCACGGTCGATCATACCCCGCTGGGCCGGCTGGGCCTGACAGTCTGCTATGACCTGCGGTTTCCCGCCTTGTTTGAGGCGCTGGGGCAGGCGCGCTGCGATGCGATCGCCATTCCCGCTGCCTTCACCAGCCCGACCGGCGCCGCGCACTGGCATATCCTGCAGCGCGCCCGGGCGATCGAAGCCAGCGCCTTCGTGATTGCCGCGGCGCAGGTCGGCCGGCACGAGGACGGGCGCGAAACCTATGGCCATAGCCTGGTGGTCGATCCCTGGGGTGAAGTGCTGCTCGACATGGGCGGGGAAGCGCCCGGGCTGGGCTTTGCCGAACTCGATCCGGCCCGCCTGACCGAGGTGCGTGCGCAGCTGCCCAGTCTTGCCAACCGGCGACCAATACACACATAGGCCGCGCCATGATCGTGTTTGACCTGACTTGCCAGCCGGCCGGGCACCGCTTCGAGGGGTGGTTCGCCTCGTCCGAAGCCTTTGACCAGCAGCAACAGCGCGGGCTGGTCGATTGTCCGCATTGCGGATCGACGGCGGTGACCAAGGCGCCGATGGCTCCGGCCGTTCCCAAAAAGGGCAATCAGCTGCCGGCAACGGCGAAGCCGGCTCCGGTTGCGGCCAGCCTGCCGCCCGAAGCCCAGGCCGTTATCGAAGCCCTGGCCAAGCTGCAGGCCGAAACGCTCAAGCAATCGCGCTGGGTGGGTGAAGATTTTGCCGAAACCAGCCGCGCGATCCATTACGGCGAACGCGATGCTGAACCGATCTATGGTCAGGCGACGATCGAAGAGGCCAAGGAATTGCTGGAAGAGGGCGTAACCATCATGCCGCTACCGTTTCCGGTTGTCCCGCCCGATCAGGCGAACTGATTGCCAGCCGCAGCACCGCACCGTAAGGGAGGCGCGGGCGCCCGTAGCTCAGCAGGATAGAGCACCAGATTCCTAATCTGGGGGCCATGGGTTCGAATCCCGTCGGGCGCACCAATTCCGATCATGGCGGGATGGCGTTTGCGCGGGCTCAGGGACCCGGGTGTTGGCGTGATGGGCTCTGGGGTTGGCCCATGCGGCATTGCGGTTACGGCCGCCGGGCCTGGCCGGCCCGAAGCCGCCGCGCTGAGGGACTACCGCCGGTTTAGCGGCAGTCCGCGGGGCGAGGGGCGGCTTAATGCCGGGTGCTGTCG
>CAWUNP010000101.1:0-5851 GCA_963923805.1 uncultured Novosphingobium sp.
CTTGATCCGCGAATAGAGCTTGCCGTCCGAGAAAGTGCCAGCCCCGCCTTCGCCGAACTGGGCGTTGGATTCGGTGGCCAGCTCGGCCCGGCGCCACAGCCCCCAGGTGTCCTTGGTCCGTTCGCGCACGGCCTTGCCGCGTTCGATGATGATCGGCCTCAGCCCCATCTGCGCCAGGATCAGCGCCGCCATCAGCCCGCAGGGACCGGCCCCGATCACCACCGGACGCGGGCCGCTCCACCCCTCGGGCGCCATGACCGGGAACTTGTAGGACAGGTCCGGCGTGGGCTTCACATGGGGATCGCCGTGCAAACGCTCCAGCACTTCGGCCTCGTCCTGCACCACGGCATCGATCGTGTAGATCAGCTTGATCGCGGTCTTTTTGCGGGCATCGTTGCCGCGGCGGAACACGCTGAAGCGTTCCAGCCGCTCCGGCACGATCCCCAGCTTGGCCAGCACCGCGGCTTCCAGCGTGGGAGCTTCATGGTCAAGCGGCAGGGCCAGGTCAGTCACGCGGATCATGGCGCCGCCTTTCGCCGGGTCCTGCGGCGAAGGCAAGTGTTCAGGCGATCTGCGCCCGCCACGGGCTCCCCCCGCAGGCCTGGCGGCGGGCGGCAAACCAGGCGGTGAAGGCAGCCGAGCTGGCAAAGCCCAGCAGTTCGGCAATCTCGGCATTGCTGCGGCGGCTGCCGGTCAATTGCCCGCGCGCCAGTTCGCTGCGCACCTGATCGAGCAGTGCGTGGAAGGTAGTGCCTTCTTCGGCCAGTCGCCGCTCCATTGTCCGGCGCGACAGGCCTAGCCGTTCGGCCGCCAGCACAGCGGTGCAGCGCCGCCCGGCCAGCATGGCCCGCAGCAGGCGGGTCACGCGCTCGGCCATGGGGAGCTCGCCCAGGCCCGGCAGGGCGGCACGCAGCTGCGCCGCATAGGGGCGCAGCGCCGCCTCGGCCAACTGGTTGGGCCGGTCCAGATCGGCGCGGCTCAGCACGATCCCGCTGAAGTCCTGCACGAAGTGGACCGGCGCGCCGAACGACCGCGCAAACTGGCTGGCGTTCAACGGCCGCTGCCGCTCCAGATAGATCGCGATCGGCGCCCAGCCGGTGCCGAGCAACTGGCGAAGGATCCGGTGAAGCATGGCCACGGCTACGTCGCTCGCCTGCACGCGCGGGCCTTCGCCCGCCAGCGCGCAAGACAGGATCGCCAGATCATCCTGTTCGGTCAGGTCGATGGTCAGCGCTTCGTTGTGGAGTGGCAGATAGGCGGTGAAGATCGACAGCGCACTGCGGATGTCCGGCTCGTCACGCGCCAGCATGGTCACCGGACCGAGATTGGAAAACCCGCGCAGCTCGGCTAGGCGCAGTCCGAAATCCTCGATCCCGGCCAATTCGGCCGCCCGCTCAAACGCACGGTTGACCGCGCCGGTCGGCAGGCGCCGGTCCGGTTCCTGCTCGGCCTGAGCCGGAACGCTGCAGGTCCGCAGGATCGCCGCGCTATCCAGACCATAGCTGCGACACAGCGCTCCGAAGCCGGTCAGGGCTGCCGCGCGGACTGTGGGGTTTTGGCGCATTATCGTAATTGAATGGCGCAAAAACTAAATCATGTCGAGTCCGGCTGGCTAGGCTGCGATCAACCAATGGGGAGACGTGCCGTGCCTTCAGCCACTCCGATCAGCGATGCCGCCCGCGCCGGTGGCGGCTGGAACCAGGCCTGGGATCAGGCCGCCGCCTTTGACGCCGAATGGATGGAAAAGTTCCTCGACATGGGGACCCATTCGCTGCGCAAGGGGATCATCGATCCCAAGACTTACGAGCTGATCGCCATCGCGGTCGATGCCAGCTGCACCCACATGTATTCGCCGGGGGTCAAGCGGCACATCGCCGCGGCGCTCGATCTGGGGGTCACGCCCGAAGAAATCATGGCCGTGCTGCAACTGGTTGCCGTGTTGGGCATCCATTCGGTCGCGCTCGGCACCCCGCATCTGGTTGATGAAATGAAGGCGCGCGGAATGCGCGCGCCCGCTACCCAGGAGGACTGAACCATGCATTTCCTCGATGACAGCCTGCTTCCCGAAAACCAGGAAAAGCTGGTGATCCAGGTCGCCCCCTATGGCCCGCAGTGGCTGCCGGGCGATTTCCCGGAGGACATTCCCGTCACCATGGCCGATCAGGTCCAGAAAGCGGTCGATTGCTACAACGCCGGGGCCACCGTGCTGCACCTGCACTGCCGTGAAGCCGATGGCAGCGGGTCCAAGCGGCTCTCGATGTTCAACGAGATGATTGACCGTATCCGCACCGCCTGCCCGGACATGCTGATCCAGGTCGGCGGCTCGATCTCGTTCGCGCCGGAAGGCGAAGGGGCAGAGGCCAAGTGGCTGTCTGACGATACCCGCCACATGCTGGCCGAACTCAAGCCCAAGCCCGATCAGGTCACCATTGCGGTCAACACCAACCAGATGGATATCTCTGCGCTGATGAGTGCGGACGATATTGCCGGAACCTGCCTGACCAACCCGGCCATGTTCGAAGCCTATCGCAACATGTATTTCGAATGCGGTCCGGTGTTCATGGAAGAACACCTCAAGCGGCTGGTCGCCAACGGGATCCAGCCGCACTTCATGGTGGGCGATCTCAGCCAGCTTGAAACGGTCGAGCGACTAATCCGCAAGGGGCACTACAACGGCCCGCTGGTGCTGAACTATGTCGCGATCGGCAGCGGCGCGGCCGGCACCCATCCGGCTGACCTGATCGAATTTGCCCGCCGGGTCCCCGATGGTGCGGTGCTGACGATCGAAACCGTGATGCGCAATGTCGCGCCGTTCAACGCGATTGCGATTGCGCTCGGTCTGCACGTCCGCGTCGGGATCGAGGACAATCTGTGGAGCCGCAAGGGCGAACGGATGACCTCGGTCCAGCAAGTCGAACAGATGGTGCGGCTGGCCAATGAACTCCACCGCGATGTCGCGACCGGGCCGGAAGCCAAGGCGATCTATCAGATCGGCACCTTCTACCAGTCGACCGACGAAACGCTGCGCCGGGTCGGCTATCCGCCCAACCGCCAGCCGGGCCAGCGCGGTGTGCCGCGGTGGGAATACGCGTGAACGATGTGACAGGGCGGGTCTGCGTCGTTACCGGCGCAGCCCGCGGACTGGGACAGGCGATCGCGGCGGGGCTTGGCAAGGCGGGCGCTCGGCTCGCCTTGTGCGACCTGCTTGGCGCCGAACTTGAACAGACCGCAGCAGCCCTGCGCGCGCAAGGCTGCGAAGTCTTTGCCGCAACCTGCGACGTCAGTGACAGCGCCGCGGTCGACCGCTTCTTTGCCAATGTCGAACAGGCGCTCGGTCCGGTCGAGGTGCTGGTCAACAATGCCGCGCTGGTGCCGGGCAGCCCCGAGGACGAGGTTCGCCGCAGCCGCCACTATACCTATCTGACCACGGCCGAGCCGCGCGATACGCTGGGCTTCACCAGCGCGATGAGCGATGAAGACTGGCTCAAGTTCTGGGGCGTCAACGTCCACGGCGTGTTCTTCTGCACCCGGGCAGCGCTGCGGCAGATGGAGCCGCGCCGCTATGGCCGGATCGTCAATATCGCTTCGATCGCGGGGCTGTCTGCGTTCAGCGCGCATAGCCCGCACTATTCGGCCACCAAGGGTGCGGTGATTGCCTTCACCCGCGCCGTCGCGGCAGAGGTGGCCGGTGCCAATATCCTGGTCAACGCGATTGCCCCGGGCGGGGTCATGACCCCCACCTTCGAAAGCTATATCGATCGGCTCGACGAAGCTGGGCGAAACCGGCTCTACCAGATGATTCCTGCTGGACGGCTGGGAACGATGGAGGAATATGCCGGCCTGGTCTGCTATCTGGCTGGCGACGGGCATTACCTGGCCGGCCAGATCATCAGTCCCAACGGGGGAATGTTCTGAATGTCTGAAGCTGCCGCGCCCGCGAAGCTCCATGCGGGCCAGGCCAGCCCCGCGGGCCTGATCCTGTTCATGCTGGCGCTGCACGTGGTCAACCAGATTGATCGCCAGCTGGTGGCCGCCTTTGCCGCCGATATCATGCATGACCTGGCGCTCAGTCGCAGCCAGTTTGCGCTGATTGCCGGGTTGGCCTTCAGCGGGGTCTATGCCTTTGCGGCCCTGGCCGCCGGGGTGATGGCCGATCGGATCGGCCGGGTGCGGGTTCTGGCCAGCGGGCTTGGCGTGTGGAGCCTGTTCACCGGGCTGTCCGGACTGGCGCAGGGGTTCTGGTCGCTGCTGGGGGCGCGGCCATTCGTGGCCGCGGGTGAGGCCACGCTGGTGCCGACCGCCAGCAACATCATTCTGGCCCGGGTGGATGAACGCCACCGCGCCGGCGCCTTGGGGCTGTTTTTTGCGGGCATTCCGATCGGCAATGGCGGGGGCTTCCTGATGGCGGCGCTGCTCGGGCCGATCATCGGCTGGCGCTGGGCCTTCATCGGCATGGGGCTGATCGGCCTGGTCGCGCTGCTGGGCCTGTCGCGGGTCCGCGACAAGGCCCCGGAACTGACCGAACACCCGACCTTGCTGGGCAACCTTGGGGCGATCTTCACCCTGTGGCGACATGTGCCGCGGATCATGTGGGCCTCGCTGGCGATCATATTTGCCCATGCCCACTCGGCCACCAGCCCCTTCGTGCAGCTCTGGCTGGTTGCCGAAAAGGGCTATGACAAGAGCGCGGCGGCGGCGGCCTATGGGGGAACCTTTGTCGTCGCGGGGCTGGTCGGCACCTTTGGAGCCGGCCTGCTGGTTGACTGGGCATCGCGCCGGCTGGGCTGGGATCGGGCCAAAACGGTTTTCCTGATGCTGCTGGCCCTGGCGCCGCTGCTGGTCTGTTATCGGCTTGCCCCCGGGCATTCCCCCTTGTTCTTGGCCGGAATGGTTGGCTCGATCCTGTTCATGACCGTGCTCTACGGACCGATCTTCGCCGTGATCGAAGAACTGCTGCCCAGCCGGCTCAAGGCCACCGCAACCGGGCTCAACATGCTGCTGATCAACATCTTTGCGATCGGCCTGGTGTCCTTCGCGATCGGTCTGGCCAGTGATCGCATGGTTGCAGCGGGCCTCACCCACAGCTGGACCTTGCCGCTGATGGCGGCCGATGCGCTGGCCTTGTTGGCCGTTCCCTGCGCCCTGCTGGCCATGCTGAGCCCGCGATCCGCCGCAGTCTGAACGCGCATTTTCCTACTCGGCGCGGGCCTGCTATTCGGGCTGCCGTTCTTTCACATCGTTGAAATCGCTGCGCGGACCGGCGGATTTTTTTATTTTTTGCCCGGTACAATCTGGCCGTTTATGCCCAAAAACGGCTGAGACCTGCGGGTTCTGGCTTGTTGGGAGAAGCGGACTGCGTGTCAACTGTGTCAACCTGCCGACCGCGATCATAGGGATTGTTTGCTATTGTCAGAAAAGGGGCGCACTGTCCGCCCGCTACGTCGCCTGCGACGGGACTTCCGGCCTGCGGGCCCCAACTCCCCTTTCACGCCTCCACGCTCCAAGCGCATCCGCGCAGGGATCCTTGCGTTTCGTGAAAGGATCGTATCATGCCAGTCGGCACCGTAAAATTCTTCAATCCCGAAAAGGGCTTTGGCTTCATCGCCCCTGACGATGGTGGCACGGACAGCTTCGTGCACATTACGGCGGTCCAGCAGTCGGGGCTGGATTCGCTCGTCAAGGATCAGCGCGTCAAATTCGAGGTGGCGCTCGATCAACGCGGGCGCATCGGCGTGGTGCGCGTGGAGCCGGCCTGAAGCAGACTAGAGCGGGTTGCCGTCGCGATCGCGATAGATCTCGCGGCGGCCGACATGATTGGCCGGGCCCACAAAGCCGTCGGCCTCCATCCGCT
>CAWUNP010000102.1:0-5785 GCA_963923805.1 uncultured Novosphingobium sp.
CGCGCTGCGGGCCTGCGCCGCCATTCTTGCCGCCAATGCCGAAGATATGGCGGCCGGTGCGGCGCGCGGGCTTGGTGCCGCCATGCTCGATCGGCTGAAGCTCGATGCCGGGCGGCTCTCGGCCATTGCCGATGCCGTCGCCGCGGTGGCCGATCTGCCCGATCCGGTCGGGCAGGAGATCGATCGAACAGGCCGGCCGAACGGACTGGTCCTGTCGCGGGTGCGCGTGCCGATCGGTCTGATCGGGATCATTTACGAAAGCCGCCCCAATGTGACGGCCGATGCGGCAGCGCTGTGCCTGCGTTCGGGCAATGCCGTGCTGCTGCGCGGCGGCAGTGAGGCGGTGCTGTCCAACCGGGCGATCCATGCGGCGCTGGTCAGCGGGCTGGTCGCCGCCGGGATCCCGGCCGCGGCCGTCCAGCTGGTGCCAAGCCAGGATCGCGCCGTGGTGGGTGCCATGCTCACGGCCGCGGGCCTGATCGACATGATCGTGCCGCGCGGCGGGAAAAGCCTGGTCGTCCGGGTCCAGGCCGATGCCCGCGTGCCGGTGCTCGCGCATCTCGACGGGATCAACCACACCTATGTCCATGAAGCGGCTGATCCGGCCAAGGCGGCGGCACTGGCGATCAATGCCAAGCTGCGCCGCACCGGGGTCTGCGGGGCCATGGAAACCCTGCTGATCGATGCGCGCTATCCCGAAGCCGCCGCGTTGGTCGCAGCCCTGCTCGAGGCGGGCTGCGAACTGCGTGGTGATGCCCGCGCCTGTTCGCTTGACCCCCGGATCATCCCCGCCAGCGAAGCGGACTGGGATACCGAATACCTCGATGCGATCCTTTCTGTTGCTGTGGTCGATGGGCCCGATGCCGCGATGGACCACATTGCCCGCCACGGCTCGCACCACACCGATGTGATCGTGACCGAAGACGGCGTGGTTGCCGAACGGTTCCTGGCCGAGGTCGATAGCGCGATCGTGATGCACAATGCCTCCAGCCAGTTTGCCGATGGCGGCGAATTTGGCCTGGGTGCCGAAATCGGCATTGCCACCGGGCGGCTCCACGCGCGCGGCCCCGTCGCGCTGGAGGGGCTGACCACTTACAAGTGGCTGGTGCGCGGCACCGGCCAGGTCCGGCCCTGAGCCGTCTCCCGCACCGCGTCGGGCTGCTGGGCGGCAGCTTCAACCCGGCCCATGGCGGGCACCGGCGGATCAGCCTGTTCGCGCGTCAGGCGCTGGGGCTCGATGCGGTGTGGTGGCTGGTCTCGCCGGGCAATCCGCTCAAGCCCATGGCCGGGATGGCGCCGCTGAATGCGCGGCTGGCATCGGCGATCAGCCAGGCTCGCCGCGCCCCGATCGTGGCGAGCGCGATCGAGCGTGAACTGGGCACGGTCTACACGGTCGATACCCTGCGCGCCCTGCGCCGCCGCTATCCCGATATCGAATTCGTCTGGCTGATGGGCAGCGACAATCTGGCCCAGTTGCACCGCTGGCGCGACTGGCGCCGGCTGGCCCGCACCATGCCGATTGCGGTAATTGCGCGGCCGGGCTATGATGGCCTTGCTGCGGCGAGCCCCGCTGCAGCTTGGCTCGGCCGATACCGGCGGTCCGCGGCCAGTCTGACACACCGGGCAGGATGGAGCGCACCCGCGCTGATACAATTGCGTTTCGATCCCGATCCGCGCTCGGCGACCGCCATTCGCCGCGTCGATCCGAACTGGGCCCGGCACTACGCCGGTCGGCCCATCCGGGATCCGCTGACGCACCATCCGGTCAATCCCGAAACGCCATGAACGGGCCGGGCCTTTATCCCGCGCCGTGCTGCGCTGCCCGCCCCAAGGAGCCTTTGCCCTCTCAATGACACCTGCCACGAACGCCCCGGCCGCTGCCGGAACGCCCACTCCGCTTCCCCCGTCCGAACCCGGTTCGCTGCACGCGCTGGTGCTCCAGTCGCTCGACGATGACCAGGCGCAGGAAATCGTCTCGATCCCGCTCGAAGGCAAAAGCTCGATCGCCGATCACATGGTGATCGCCAGCGGTCGCTCCACCCGGCAGGTCGCAGCCATGGCGCAAAAGCTGGCCGAACGGATCAAGCAGGGCGGTTTCGGCCATGTCCGGATCGAAGGTCTGCCCGCGGCGGACTGGGTGCTGATCGATGCCGGTGACGTGATCGTTCACCTGTTCCGCCCCGAAGTGCGCAGCTTCTACAACCTTGAACGGATGTGGGCTTTCGGGGATTCGGGCGCGGCCTGATTCTTCCCGATGCGGCTGCATGTGATTGCCCGCGGCAAGATCGCCCGCTCGCCCGAGGCCGATCTGGTCGCGCGCTATATGAAGCGGATCACCTGGCCGGTGGTTCAGACCGAACTGCCGGACGTGGGTGGCAATATCCCCGCCCCCCTCACCCCCGTGCGCGAAGTGCTGCTGGATGAACGCGGCAAGCAGCTCTCTTCCGAAGACTTCGCCGCCCTGCTCGGCCGCTGGCGCGATGAAGGCGTGCGCGAGGCCCGCTTTCTGATTGGCGCTGCCGATGGGCATGGCGATGCGGCGCGCAGCCGGGCCGATCTGCTGCTCGGCTTCGGGCCGATGACCTGGCCGCACCTGATGGTCCGGGCCATGCTGGCCGAACAATTATGGCGCGCAACCAGTATTCTGGCTGGCCATCCCTATCACCGTTCGGGATAAGGCGCGCCATGTCGCCCACCGTTCTGCTTCGTCTTACGCCGCTGCTCGCGCTGGTTGCGCTGGGCGGGGCCGATGCGCAGCTGGCGCCCGCTGATCCGGCCCAATTGCAACGGGCCCTGGCCGAGGCCCGCGCCGCCGGGGCGGCCGCCGGTCGCCGGGCGGCCGAGCTTGAGGTTCAGGCCCGGACCGCGAATGCCGCGGTGGAGCGGACCGCCAACGAAGCGGCCGGGATCGCCGCCCGGATCCAGCAGGCCGAAGCCGGGATCGCCACCAATGCGGCGCGCGCCGCGCTGATCGAGCGCGACCGCGCCCAATTGCGGGCCCGCTTGGCAGAACGCCAGCAGCCACTGGTTCGCCTGACCGCCGCGCTGCAGCGGTTGGCGCGCCGCCCGGCCGGTCTGGCCCTGCTGCGCCCCGGTTCGTTGCATGACACGGTCTATCTCCGTGCTTCGCTCGAGGCGATGCTTCCTGAAGTGGAGCGGCGCACAGCCGATCTGCGGGCCGAACTCAATCGCAGCCGCGCGCTGCAGGCGCAGGCCCGCGCCAATTCCGATGCCCTGCGGCAAGCCCAGCGCGATCTGGCCGCCCGCCGTCAGGCGTTGGCGGCGCTTGAAAGCCGGCAACGGCTTGAAGCGCGACTGGCCGGCGGGCTGGCGGCGCGCGAGGCCGAGCGGGCCCTGGCCCTGGCCGAACAGGCGCGCGATCTGAACGGGCTGGTGGGCCAGCTTGACGAAGCCGGCCGCCGCCGTGCGGCCCTGGCGGCACTGCCGGGCCCCATTCTCCGGCCGGCCGTGCCGGGGGCCGCCACGGTGGCCGCTGATGCTGCCCCGGGCGCCGCGCCGCTCACGCGCTTGCCGGGCTATGGCCTGCCGCTGGCCGGGCAGGTGGTGGCCGGGTTCGGCACCGAACGAAAGGGCCTGCCTCGGTCGCGCGGGATCACCCTGCTGGCCCGCCCGGCGGCGCAGGTGGTGGCGCCCGCGGCCGGCCGCGTGGTCTTTGCCGGGGCCTATCGGGGTTATGGCCAGATCGTGATCATCGAACATTCCGGCGGCTGGACCTCGCTGGTTACCGGCCTGGCCACGCTCGATGTCGAGGTGGGAGACCGCTTGGTCAATGGCTCACCGCTGGGGGTCACCGGGCCGGGGCAGCCGCTGGTGACGCTGGAACTGCGCAAGGATGGCCAGCCGGTCAATCCGCTCGACCAGCTGGGCCGTTAATGGAAGCGTTGCAGTCCATCTGGTGTTAAGGCACCGCAGAGGATAGAACGGCACCCGAACGTTTGGCGAAAGGCCGTGATGCGAATGAAGTTTGCCAACCTTGCCCGCGCTGCGCTGCTGGTCAGTGCCGTTGCCCTGTTGCCGGCAACCACGGCGGGCCTTGCCGCGGTGGAAGCGCGCTCGAATGCGCAGTTCAGCCGACTGTTCACGGTCTACCAGATCGTGAAGGCGCAATATGTCGAATCGGTTGATGACGACAAGTTGATCGCTGGCGCGATTGACGGGATGCTGGCCTCGCTCGATCCGCATTCCAGCTATGTCGAAGGCGCTTCGTTCCAGCGCCTGACCAACATGATAGACGGGAATTACTCGGGCCTCGGCCTCAGCGTCGGCATGGATGATGATGCCGTCCGGGTGATCGCGCCGATGAAGGGCAGCCCGGCTGAGAAGGCCGGGGTCAAGGCGGGTGACTATATCACCCACCTCGATGGCAAGCTGATCTACGGGATCGACCTTGATGAGGCCGTCGCCCGGATGCGCGGCGAAGCGGGGACCACGATCCGCCTGACCCTGTTCCGCGAAGGCCGCGATGGCACCTTCGATGTGACCGTGACGCGCGGCGTGATCGACCTTGAGCCGGTCACCTGGAAGCTGGAAAAGGACATCGGCGTGATCTCGGTCAACGAGTTCTCGCGCGATGTCGGCATCGATGTGGGCAAGGGGATTGCCGATCTCAAGCGCCAGGCGGGCGGCAAGCTGACCGGGCTGGTGCTCGACCTGCGGCAGAACCCGGGCGGTTCGCTCGATGAAGCCGTGGCGCTGTCGGACCTGTTCCTGACCAAGGGCGATATCGTCTCGCAGCGCGGCCGCAATCCGCGCGACAACGAATTCTACCGCGCCGAGGAAATCATCCCGGGCGATGCCGCCAAGGGCTTGCCGGTGATCGTGCTGATCGATGCCGGTTCGGCCTCGGCCTCGGAAATCGTCGCCGGCGCACTGCAGGACCAGAAGCGCGCGCTGATCATGGGTGAGCGCAGCTTTGGCAAGGGCAGCGTCCAGTCGCTGTTCGAACTCG
This sequence comes from uncultured Novosphingobium sp., assembly GCA_963923805.1. Lineage (GTDB taxonomy): Bacteria > Pseudomonadota > Alphaproteobacteria > Sphingomonadales > Sphingomonadaceae > Novosphingobium. The sequence continues at coordinate 4,970 of CAWUNP010000102.1, forward strand.
ACAAGACCCGCGCGATCAAGCTGACCACAGCGCGTTACTACACGCCGTCGGGCCGCTCGGTGCAGGAAGGCGGGATCGAACCCGATATCCGCGTGCCGCAGCTTTCGGACCCCGATGCCCAGCGCCGCGCCAAGCTGACCATGCGCGAAAGCGACCTGCGCCGCCACCTCGTCAACGAACTGGGCGTGGCCGACAAGCAGCTTGAGACTGACCGCCTGGACGATCCGCGCTTCAAGGCGACCCCGGAAGAACTCAAGGCCAAGGGGATCACCGATTTCCAGCTGAACTACGCTCTCGAAACCCTGCGTCGCGGCGGCCGGGCGGCGCTGGCGCTGAAGGGGAAGTAAGGCGATGAAGCTTTCGGCGCGCGGTCTGGCGCTGGCAATTCCGCTGTCACTGCTGGGCGGAGCCTATGTTTCGCAGTACGTCTTCGGGCTCTACCCCTGCGAAATGTGCTGGTGGCAACGCTATCCGCACTTTGCTGCCCTGGTGCTTGCCCTGTGCGGCCTGGTGCAACCGCGCCAGAAGCTTTGGCCCGTGCTGGCGGGCCTTTCGATCCTCACCTCGGGCCTGATCGGGGCGTTCCATGCCGGGGTTGAGTACCACTGGTGGGAAGGGATCACCGGCTGCGCCACCACGGCCAAGGCCGGCGGCGATCCGCTCGCCGCGATCCTCGATGCCCCGATCGTGCGCTGCGATGTTCCGGCCTGGACCCTGCTGGGCATTTCGCTCGCCGGGTTCAATTTCCTGATCTCGACCGCCGGGGCGCTGGCCATTTTCGCCCTGCTGCGCCGCGAAGGAGCCAAGGCATGAGCG
>CAWUNP010000103.1:0-5776 GCA_963923805.1 uncultured Novosphingobium sp.
TGTGTATAAGAGACAGGCGCGGCGACGATCCTTCGCCCGCCCTGCCGCGCCCGCGCACCCGCCGTCCGCTGCCGCGGATATTGGGGCATGGCGATGTCGAAGCGCTGTTTCAAACGGCCGAGGCCGAGGCTGCGGGTGACAAGCCCGATGCCGTGCGGCTGCTGGCCTTGCTGGAACTGCTCTATGGTTCGGGCCTGCGGGCCAGTGAACTGGTTTCGCTGCCGCTGAACGCCGTGCCGCGCGATGCGCCGTTCCTGAACATCACCGGCAAGGGCGGGCAGCAGCGGCTGGTCCCGGTCAGCGGCCGGGCGCAGCAGGCGCTGTCACGCTGGCTGGCGCTGCGCGGGGACAAGGGGCGGCTGCTGTTCCCCTCAACCGGCAAAAGCGGCCACCTGACGCGGGTGCGGCTGTTCCAGTTGCTGCGCGAACTGGCGCTGCGGGCCGGGCTCGATCCCGAACGGGTCAGCCCGCACGTGTTGCGCCATGCCTTTGCCACGCACCTGCTGGAAGGCGGGGCCGACCTGCGCGTGCTGCAAACCCTGCTGGGCCACGCCGATATCGCCACGACCCAGATCTACACCCATGTGGATTCCGCCCGGCTCGTCGAACTGGTAAACGCGCGGCATCCTCTTGCCCATCGCCGCCCGGCGGGCTAGCGCAAGACATGGTTTCCTATCTTGAATTCGAAAAGCCGGTTGCCACGCTGGAAGCGCGGATCGCCGAACTGCGCGCCGCGTCCGAGGGCGAAGAAGTAGACATCGCCGCTGAAATCCGCCGGCTTGAGATGAAGAGCGCGGACCTGCTGGCCAGCACCTATGCCGCGCTGACGCCGTGGCAGAAGACCCAGGTGGCCCGCCACCCGATGCGCCCGCATTTCCGCGATTTCATCGCCGGTGCCTTTACCGATTTCGTCCCGCTCGGCGGGGACCGCTGCTTTGGCGAAGATCACGCCATCATCGGCGGCCTGGCCAAGCTGGGTGAACGCCGCGTGGTGGTGATCGGCCACGAAAAGGGCAACGACACGCAAAGCCGGATCAAGCACAATTTCGGCATGGGCAAGCCCGAAGGCTATCGCAAGGCGATCCGCCTGATGGAACTGGCCAGCCGGTTCGGCCTGCCGGTGGTGACGCTGGTCGATACCTCGGGCGCGTTTCCCGGCGTTGAAGCCGAAGAACGCGGTCAGGCCGAAGCCATTGCCCGTTCGACCGAAGCCTGCCTGGCGCTGGATGTGCCGATGGTGGCGGCGATCGTGGGTGAGGGTGGGTCCGGCGGGGCCGTTGCCCTGGCCAGCGCCGAACGCGTGCTGATGTTCGAACACGCGGTCTATTCGGTGATCAGCCCGGAAGGCTGCGCCTCGATCCTGTGGCGCACCGCAGAGAAAGCCGCCGACGCGGCCGAAGCCATGCGGGTTACCGCGCAGCACCTGCTTGAACTGGGCGTGATTGACCGGATCGTGAAAGAGCCGGTGGGCGGCGCGCACCGCGATCCGCAGCTGGCGATCAGCGCCCTGGCCAAGGCGATCGGCGAAGAGCTTGATGCGCTGGCCAAGCTCAGCCCGGCCAAGGTGCGGGCGATGCGCGAGGAACGCTTCCTGCGCATCGGCGAAGCCTGAGCCGCTAAGGGTTTAGCACCCGCGACGGGAACTTTTGCGGTTCCAATTCTGTTGATCCGGTCTAGCAAGGGGACCTGGTCAAATGGAATGGGAACGGCTGTCTATGTCTAGCAAATTCAGACACATCGCGCTTGCCACGGCTGGCTGTGTCGCAATCGTAGCTTCTTCGGCCTGCGGCGGCGGCGCGGCCAGCGCCCAGGCTGTTCCGCAAACCGCGCCGGTCCAGGCGATCAGCGCCAAGGACAAGGCTGAAGGGGCCAAGGCCCATCCGCAATTGCTGGAGGAATTCGGCGGGGCCGAAGCGGGTCCTCAGGCCAGCTATGTCGAATCGATCGGCAAGAATGTGGCGGTCCAGTCCGGGCTCAGCAATGCGCGGGGGGACTTTACCGTTACCTTGCTCAATTCACCGGTAAACAACGCCTTCGTGATCCCCGGCGGCTATATCTATGTCACGCGCCAGCTGGTCGCGCTGATGAACAACGAGGCGGAGCTGGCCGGGGTGCTGGGGCATGAGGTGGGGCACGTGGCCGCCCGCCATGCCGCCAAACGCCAGAGCGCGGCGACCAAGAACACCATTCTGGGCGTGCTGGGCGCGGTGATTTCCGGTGCCGTGCTGGGTGACAGCCAGATTGGCCAGCTGTTCCAGCGCGGGTTCCTGCAGGGATCGCAGCTGCTGACGCTGAAGTATTCGCGCAGTCAGGAAACCGAAAGCGACAACCTGGGCATCGATTACCTGCGCAAGGCTGGTTACGATCCCCGCGCGATGAGCACGGTGCTGCAATCGCTGGCCAACCAGAACGCGCTCGATGCGCGGCTGATGGGATCGAGCAACCAGGTGCCTGAATGGGCCTCTACCCACCCGGACCCGGCATCGCGCGTGCGCACGGCGCTGGCGCGGGCCGGGAGCAATGCCACCGGGCTGACCAACCGCGATACCTTCCTGACCCGGATCACCGGGCTGACCTATGGCGATGATCCCAAGCAGGGCGTGGTCGAGGGGCGGCAGTTCACGCACCCCGGGCTGAAACTGGCATACCAGGCACCGAACGGGTTCTACATGATGAACGGCACCCGCGCCGTGGCGATCAATGGCCAGTCGGGCCGGGGGCAATTCACCTCCGGGCCGTTTTCGGGCGATCTTGATGCCTATGTCCGGTCTGCCTTTGCCGGCCTGACCGAGCAGGGCCAGCAACAGATCAATCCCGGGCAGATCAACCGGACCACGGTCAACGGCTTGCCGGCGGCCTATGCCACGGTGCGGGTCAATACGGGTGATGGCGCAATCGATGCAACGGTCTTCGCCTATCAGTTTGCGCCGGACCAGGCGTTTCACTTCGTGACCCTGACCCAGGCGGGCGGGGCCGGGGTGTTCGATGCCATGTATCGTTCGATGCGCCGGATTTCCGCAGAGGAAGCGGCGGCGATCAAGCCGCGCAAGCTGACCGTGATCACGGCCCGCGCCGGGGATACCGTGCAATCGCTGGCCAGCCGGATGGCCTATGCCGATGCCCCGCTGGATCGTTTTCTGGTGCTGAACGGGCTGACCGCATCAAGCCGCATCGCGGCCGGGCAGAAGATCAAGCTCGCCACCTACTGATCCGGTTCAGGCAAACGGAAAGGGGCGGCAGGTTGCCCTGCCGCCCCATCCTTTGACCATCCGGTCGGGCTGCTTAGGCGCCCGAAGTGGTGGTCGAGCCAGAGGTCGTGGTCGAACCCGAGGTCGTGCCCGAAGTCGTGGTGCTCATGGCGCTGGCGGTGCTGTTGAACGAGGTCTGGAGCGCAGTGCCCAGGCCCCGCATGGCGGTGATGGCGGCCACGGCGATCAGCGCGGCGATCAGGCCATATTCAATCGCAGTGGCACCGGCCTTGTTGCGAAACAGCTTGTTGATGAACTTCATGGTTGGTCTCCTGTAGCAGTCTTCAAGTACCCGGCTCTTGGTCCTGTCACCCGGATCGAGCGATCCCCGGAATAGGTGAAAAGTCTTGTAAATTGTTTAACCACTTCATTCGGCTGTGGTGGATGAGGTGACCTCTTCTTTAGAATCATTCCAGAACCCCACGATCTTGTTGGCCATGGGTTGGAGCCCTGCGAACAGCACCAGGACGATGCACACGCAGATCACCCCCAATTCGACGGCGGTGGCGCCGCGGCGATCCCGAATGAGCTTTTTTGAAAAGGCGATAATCATACGTTCCTCTCCGCAGACTGTGCGGGTAGGGCTGCTCATCGCAGGTCAATCCTAACAATTGATTGAGACAGGGCAGGAAGATGCAAGATAATCCGACACTTGTCCCGGTGGTGGCGGCCGCGCTGATCGGGCCGGAGGGGCAGGTTCTGATGCAGCAGCGCAAACGGGGCGGCGCACTGGGCGGCCTGTGGGAGTTTCCCGGCGGTAAGGTCGAACCCGGTGAAAGCCCGGCTGCGGCGCTGGTGCGCGAACTGCTGGAAGAGCTTGGCATCGCGGTGGCGGCGCCGGATTTGCACTACCTTGATCGGGCCAGTGCGCCGGGCAATCCCCATGTGATCTTGCTTTACACTTGCCGCCGCTGGAACGGCGAGCCGGCTTGCCTGGCGGGCGAGGCCTTGGCCTGGGTGGCGCCGCATGACTTGCTGGCGCTGGAAATGCCGCCGCTCGACGTGCCTTTGGCGCGAACGTTGATTTCGTCGATTTAGCCGCTTGCCAAGCCCGAATGACCTGCCTATGAGCGCCACTCCAACGCGCCCGTAGCTCAGCTGGATAGAGCATCAGACTACGAATCTGAGGGTCGGACGTTCGAATCGTTCCGGGCGCGCCATTACACAAAAGGGTCCACCGCAAGGTGGGCCCTTTTGTGTAATGGCGGGTCACGGTCCGCTTCGAATTTCGCCAGTCGAAGCGAAGCGGAGACGACCGAGCCGAAGGCGAGGACAATCGTTCCGGGCGCGCCACAAACCCCCGCTAAGTCTCAACGACTTGGCGGGGGTTTCTGTTTTTCGGCATTGCTTCACCTTTGGATGAATAGATTTCTAGGCATCAGATAGGCATCAGGCGGCATTGGTTCCGCTAGAATGGTCCTCGGGGCAGGGAGCATGGCCTACGCCCAGCTGGTTCACCGGATCAATTCTAAGGGTAGGGGGTGCCCCCCCCTTGGAGCGTACAGGGCCGGATGCCGAATGAATGGCACGGGGCTAATTCCGCGCGAAATTTTTTGCAGATGATCTGAGAAATTCCGGTTCGCATAGGCTAAGGCCCACCTGTTGCGGATGTGGCGGAATTGTCGATGCCCGAGACTTAAAATCTTATGAGGGTTCGAGCCCTTCCATCCGCGCCAGTTTTCCCATCGCCTGTCCTTTCCCTGCGCCGCGGTAGTCGAATGTTAGGCCTGTCCTGCGCGCGACAAATTTAAACGCGCTCAGAATGCCGCATCGATGCCAAGCCTCACAGTACGGGGCGGCTGCGGGGTTTGTTGCCGCCGCGCAGCGACCGAGAATGGATTGCCATAAGAGAACGTGTTGCCGGAAGCATTGGCAACATTGCTGACGCTGGCTGAAAATCCAACGCCGTGCCAGCGCAATCGCGCCGCAATATTGGTATCAAAATAGCCGCCTTGCGACAGATCCAGACCTTGTCCCAAACCAAGCTGCGACGTGCCAAAATATCGCAGACTGGCTGATACCGAGAGGCCAAGCCCGGCGGTGAGTTCGCGCGAATAGGAAGCTGATGCCCGGCTCGCGAAATGCGGGATGTTGGGCAAGTTCTTGTCTGCCTGGCCAGCGAAGCCCGGTTCAGGCTCGGTCAGCGCGCTGTCGTTGTAGGTTGCCGCCACCTGAATGAGCAAGGCCTTCACCGGGCGCCAATCGGCTGAGAGAGAGGTGCTGAAGATCGATCCGTTCCCGATATTCGCAGTATAGGGATAGCCTGCACCATCAATCAGATCGGCCTGGACATGGTCCCATCTGGACCACGCCACTTCCCAGCCCGCCGCGATCGATCCACGCTGGGTATCACCTAGACGGATCCCGCCTTCCACGCTTGAAAGCCGGTCTGATTCAAAGCGGGTTACGCGCGTATCGCTTCCCGATGGCGAGACTGAGAGCCCGCCACTGCGGTATCCCTGATGATAGCGGGCATAGGCGGTCAACCGCCGGTTCTGTCTCTTATACACATCTCCGAGCCCACGAGA
>CAWUNP010000104.1:0-5767 GCA_963923805.1 uncultured Novosphingobium sp.
GCGTAACGCCGATGGCCTCGCTGGGCGCGGCCATCGGCGTTACGCTGGCCCTACGCCTGACCCGGCCCAAGCTGGCCGTGCGCGAACGCAAACGCAATGCCGCCAACCCTGGCGCAGCCGTCACCACCGAGGCCGGACCCTGGCACCGCGAGGGGGGCTATGGTGCCAGCCCGGCTTGCCGCCCGATCTCGGCGCATGAGGAATTGGGCCTGGCCCTCGATGCCGAAAGCCTTGACCCGGCCGGACCGCTGACCGGCCGCCGCCGCAGTCTGGCCGTCGATCATCAGGAACAGCCGTTTCAGCCGCAGGAAATGGCCCCGCTGCCCGGTGGCCTGCCGCAAATCTTCGAACCGGCTGCGGCCGCCCCGGAACCGGTCAGCCTGCAGGCCGAGCTTGGTGATCCCGTCCCGCCGCTCGATCTTGGCGCTTTCCCCGCGGCAGAAGCTGCGGCCACGGCGCCCGCGCAGGCCGCACCGCCGCAGCACTATGCCGTCGCTGCCGAACCAGTTCAAAGCCAGGCAGAGATTGCCCCTGCTCTGGTCAATCACGCATCGACCGAGCCGCTCCCGCCCCCGGGCGGTCTTGGCATGACTGATCTGGCCCAACGCCTGCAGCAATCGATGGCCCGCCGCCGCGCGGCCCAGGCCCAAGCCGCGCCGTCAGGCGAGGCCCCGGTGGTGGTGCCGCCCCGATCCGAAACCGCGGCTGACCCTGCGCCTGCGGAGCCGGACGGGCCAGCCTTCATTCCACCTCCCCCGCTGGCGATCTTTGCCGATGCCGCGCTTGACGATCCGGTCCTGACGCCGGACCTGGCGCCAGCCCCCTTGCCAATGCCGGCGGCGCTGCGCCCGGTGCACTTTGATGCACCAGACGATGAGGACCTTAGCGATCTGGCCTGCCTGATGCCGCGGCACCTGACCTTGGCGCCCGCCGCGCTTGCAGGGACTGCGGCGCCCCTGTCCCGGTTCGAACAGCCCGAAGCGGGCCTGCCGGCAGACGAAGCCGATCTGGCCGCCAACGGCTTTGCCTCGCTCCTCAGCATCGAGCCGGCGCGGCAGGATTTCGCGCGGATTGAGACACCCGATGAACCGGCCTTGGCGGTTGAGCCGGTCGTTATCTTCCCCGGCCAGATGATCGGCAACCACCAGCCGTTCGGGCGACCCTTCGATGCACCGGCCCCGGCCGCAAGCGATCACACGGCAGCCGCCAGTCCGCCGCCATCGCCGGTCAATCCGGGGGAAGCGGAGCTGGCCCTGCGCTCGGCCCTGGCCAATCTCCAACGGATCAGCGGCACGGCCTGAACCGCGCGGGCAGTCCAGCCCCTGCAATCCTATTCACAGTCCCGCTTGGGTGGGGCCAAGCGAATCTTGCCTTCTTCGCAGTTGCAAAAACAGCTTCCTGTCGTCATGGGAAATGCTCGCGCAATTTTCACTGCTTCTGGCGGTGGGGATGCTTGCGCTTAATTGCCGGATTTCCGCCGTTTGTGCGCTTTTGCGGGCGAATCGCGGGATTCCGGGTGACGACAGGATGGGTTTTCGATGGGTTATCCGGCGCCGCAGGGCCTCTACGATCCGCGCAATGAACATGACGCCTGTGGCGTCGGCTTTGTCGCCCATATCAAGGGTGCAAAAAGCCATGCGATCGTTACCCAGGCGCTCGAGATTCTCAAAAACATCGATCACCGCGGTGCCGTGGGTGCCGATCCCCTGCTGGGCGATGGCGCCGGCATTCTGATCCAGACCCCGGACCAGCTGTTCCGCAAGTGGGCTGACAAGGAAGGCCTGAAGCTGCCCGTAGCGGGTGACTATGCCGTGGCCATGTGCTTCCTGCCGCAGGACCAGGCCAGCCGCGATTTCATCGTCGGCACCTTTGAAAAGTTCATTGCCAAGGAAGGCCAACGCCTGATCGGCTGGCGCGACGTGCCGGTCACCACCGATGGCCTGGGCAAGACCGTGCGTGAACAGATGCCGGTGATCCGCCAGTGCTTCGTCGCCCGCGGCGATAACTGCCCGGATCAGGACGCGTTCGAGCGCAAGATCCTGGCGATCCGCAAGCAGACCCAGAACCCGCTGGCCGCCCTCGCTGAAAAGCATGGCATGCCGGGGATCGCCGATCTCTATATGCCCAGCTTCTCCAGCCGCACCGTGGTCTACAAGGGCCTGCTGCTGGCGACGCAGGTGGGCAGCTTCTACGATGACCTGCGCGATCCGGACTGCGTTTCGGCACTCGGCCTGGTCCACCAGCGCTTCAGCACCAACACCTTCCCCAGCTGGAAGCTGGCGCACCCCTATCGCTTCATCGCCCACAACGGCGAAATCAACACCGTGCGCGGCAACGTCAACTGGATGAACGCCCGCCGCCGCACGATGGAAAGCGAACTACTCGGCGCCGATCTTGACAAGATGTGGCCGCTGATCCCGCACGGCCAGTCGGACACCGCCTGCCTCGACAATGCGCTCGAGCTGCTGCTGGCCGGGGGCTACAGCCTGGCCCACGCGGTGATGATGCTGATCCCGGAAGCCTGGGCCGGCAACCCGCTGATGGATGCCAAGCGCCGCGCCTTCTATGAATATCACGCCGCGCTGATGGAGCCGTGGGACGGCCCCGCCGCCGTGGCCTTCACCGACGGCCGCCAGATCGGCGCGACGCTGGACCGCAATGGCCTGCGTCCGGCCCGCTTCCTCGTCACCGACGATGACATCGTCGTCATGGCTTCGGAAAGCGGCGTGCTGCCGATCAAGGAAGACAATATCGTCCGCAAGTGGCGGCTCCAGCCGGGTCGCATGCTGCTGATCGATTTCGATCAGGGCCGGATCATCGAGGACGAAGAGCTGAAGGCCTCGCTCGCCGCGGCTGAGCCCTATGAAGACTGGCTGCACGCCGCGCAGTACAAGCTCAAGGACCTTGAGGTGGTCGAGCCGGAACTGGCCGCCCTGCCGCAGGAAACCACCACGCTGCTCGATCGCCAGCAGGCCTTTGGCTATACTCAGGAAGACCTCTCGCGCTTCCTCGAGCCGATGGCCACCAATGCCGACGATCCGCTTGGCTCGATGGGCACGGACACGCCGATTGCGGTGCTCTCCAGCCGTTCGCGCTTGCTCTACGATTACTTCAAGCAGAACTTCGCCCAGGTCACCAACCCGCCGATCGACCCGATCCGCGAGGAACTGGTGATGAGCCTCGTTTCGATGATCGGCCCGCGCCCCAACCTGCTGGGCATGGAAGCCGGGACGCACAAGCGCCTCGAAGTTGACCAGCCGATCCTCACCAACGAGGACATCGCCAAGATCCGTTCGGTCGAAGCCGCGCTCGATGGCGCCTTCCGCACCGAGACGATCGATACCACCTGGGATGCCGCCAGCGGCCCCGCCGGGCTGGAACTGGCGATCAAGGAAATGTGCTGGGCGGCCACCGAGGCCGTGCTGCAGGACAAGAACATCCTGATCCTGTCTGACCGCGCGCAGGGGCCCGACCGCATCCCGATGCCGGCGCTGCTGGCCACCGCCGCGGTCCATCACCACCTCGTCCGCCAGGGCCTGCGCATGCAGACTGGTCTGGTCGTCGAAACCGGCGAAGCGCGCGAAGTGCACCACTTCTGCGTGCTGGCGGGCTACGGCGCCGAAGCGATCAATCCCTATGTCGCCTTCGAAACGCTGGAAGAGCTTCGGGTCCGCAAGGACATGCCGCTTGATGCCAAGACGGTGCAGAAGAACTACATCAAGGCGGTCGGCAAGGGCATCCTGAAGGTCATGTCCAAGATGGGCATCAGCACCTACCAGTCCTACTGCGGCGCCCAGATCTTCGATGCGGTCGGCCTGTCGAGCCAGTTCATCAACCAGTACTTCACCGGCACCGCCACCACGATCGAAGGCATCGGCCTGGCCGAAGTGGCCGAGGAAACCGTGCGCCGTCACGCCACCGCCTATGGCGACAACCCGATCTACAAGAACATGCTCGATGTGGGCGGGATGTACGGCCTGCGCCTGCGCGGCGAAGACCACGCCTGGACCGCGCAGAACATCGCCGCGCTGCAGCACGCGGTGCGCGGCAACGTTTCCGAGAAGTATCGCGAATTCGCCCAGACCATCAACGACCAGTCGACCCGGATGCTGACCATCCGCGGGCTGATGGAATTCATGCCGGCTGACGGTGGCGAACTTCGGCCGCTCGATATCTCCGAAGTCGAACCGGCCAGCGAAATCGTGAAGCGCTTTGCCACCGGCGCGATGAGCTTCGGCTCGATCAGCCGCGAAGCGCATACCACGCTGGCGATTGCCATGAACCGGATCGGCGGCAAGTCGAACACCGGCGAAGGCGGTGAGGAGCCGGATCGCTTCAAGCCGCTCCCCAACGGGGATTCGATGCGCTCGGCGATCAAGCAGGTCGCTTCGGGCCGCTTCGGCGTGACCACCGAATATCTGGTCAATGCCGACGATATCCAGATCAAGATGGCCCAGGGCGCCAAGCCCGGCGAAGGCGGCCAGCTGCCCGGCCACAAGGTGGACAAGGTGATCGGCAAGACCCGTCACTCGACCCCGGGTGTCGGCCTGATCTCGCCCCCGCCGCACCATGACATCTACTCGATCGAGGATCTGGCCCAGCTGATCCACGATCTGAAGAACGTCAACGCCGGCGCACGCATCTCGGTCAAGCTCGTCTCCGAAGTCGGCGTTGGCACGGTGGCTGCGGGCGTTTCGAAGGCCCGCGCCGATCATGTCACGATCTCTGGCTATGAAGGCGGGACCGGTGCTTCGCCGCTGACCTCGCTGACTCACGCGGGCAGCCCGTGGGAAATCGGTCTGGCTGAAACCCAGCAGACGCTGATCCTCAACAACCTGCGCAGCCGCATCGCGGTCCAGGCCGACGGCGGCCTGCGCACCGGGCGCGACGTGGCCGTGGCCGCGCTGCTGGGTGCGGACGAGTTCGGCTTTGCAACCGCCCCGCTGATCGCGGCCGGCTGCATCATGATGCGCAAGTGCCACCTCAACACCTGCCCGGTTGGCGTTGCCACCCAGGATCCGGTGCTGCGCGCGCGCTTCACCGGCCAGCCCGAACACGTGATCAACTACTTCTTCTTCGTTGCCGAAGAACTGCGCGCGATCATGGCCGAAATGGGCTTCCGCACCATCGCCGAAATGGTCGGCCGGGTCGACCGGCTCGACATGAAGCAGGCGATTGACCACTGGAAGGCCAAGGGCGTCGATCTCAGCCGGATCCTGCATCAGGTTCCGCTGGGTGACAGCCCCTCGCTCGGCTGGTCGGGCACCCAGGACCATGGCCTCGACAAGGCGCTGGACAACGATCTGATCGCCGCCGCCGCCGATGCGCTGGACAAGCAGCAACCGGTGGTGATCGAGCGCAAGGTGATCAACGTCAACCGCACGGTCGGCGCGATGCTCTCGGGCGAAGTGGCCCGGCGCCATGGCCATGCCGGCCTGCCTGACAATACCATCGCCATTCGCCTGACCGGCGTGGCCGGGCAGAGCTTTGGCGCCTTCCTGGCCCACGGCGTGACGCTCGACCTGACCGGCGATGCCAATGACTATGTCGGCAAGGGCCTGTCAGGCGGCCGCGTGATCGTGCGCCAGCCGGCCCATGTTGACCGCGAAGCCAGCCAGAACATCATCGTCGGCAATACCGTGCTCTACGGCGCTATTGCGGGTGAGGCCTATTTCAACGGCGTGGCCGGTGAACGCTTCGCCGTCCGCAATTCGGGCGCGCTGGCTGCCGGTGTGGAGGTGGTGCCGTTCCAGCAGGATGCGCAGGC
>CAWUNP010000105.1:0-5760 GCA_963923805.1 uncultured Novosphingobium sp.
GTGCTCGACAGCCAGCTGACCATCGCCTGCGGCCACGGCGCAATCCGGCCGACGCTGGTCCAGCGCGCGGGCCGCCCCGCCATGCCAACGGCTGACCTCCTGCGCGGTTGGGCGATTGAAGCCGGAGCCAGGCTGAATTGACCCGCTTCGCCCTCACCCTTGAATTCGATGGCACGCCCTTCATGGGCCTGCAGCGGCAGGCGCATGGCCCGTCCGTGCAGCAGGCGGTCGAAGCGGCAGTCCATGCTACCACGGGCGAAATGGTAACGCTCCACGCCGCTGGCCGGACCGATGCCGGAGTCCATGCGCTGGGCATGCGCGCCCATGTCGAAGTGGCGAAGGACATTGATGCCTTCCGGCTGATGGAGGCGCTGAATCACCATCTCCGGCCTGCCCCGATCGCCGTGCTGGACTGCCAAGCCAAACCGGATGACTGGCACGCCCGCTTTTCCTGCATCGGCCGCGAATACCTTTACCGTATCGCCAATCGCCGCGCGCCGTTGACGCTGGACGCCAACCGCGCCTGGCAGGTGGCCCAGCCGCTCGATGCCGAAGCCATGCACCGCGCCGCGCAAGCACTGGTCGGGCAGCATGATTTCACCACCTTCCGTTCGGTCCATTGCCAGGCGCAGAGCCCGGAAAAGACGCTCGATCTGCTGTCGGTCGAGCGGGTGGGCGATGAAGTGCATATCCGCGCCGCAGCGCGTTCGTTCCTGCACCATCAGGTCCGTTCGATGGTTGGCTGCCTTGCCCTGGTCGGCATGGGCCGTTGGCGCGAGGAACAGGTGGGCGAGGCGCTGGCCGCACGCGACCGGCAAGAGCTTGGCCTCAACGCCCCAAGCGAGGGGCTTTATTTCGTCCGTGCGCTTTACCCTGACGAATGAGTGACTAGGTTGCATTCCGAAACAGAATCGGGAGACAACCAATGGCCTTTACCGGCAAGCAACTCACCACCCAGCTCGATGCCGATGGCACGCTGACGGTCCAGCTGAACGACAAGACCTGGGACGATCCCAAGCCCGGCCAGGTGCTGATCAAGGTTGAGGCGACGCCGATCAACCCGTCGGACCTGGGCCTGCTGTTTGCCAGCGCCGATACCGACAATGCCACCTATTCGCCGGGCAAGGTCGTGGCGAAGATGCCCGAAAACGCCACCCGCGCGATGAAGGCGCGCCACGGCCTGGCCATGCCGGCAGGCAACGAGGCCGCCGGGATCGTCGTCGCCGCGGGCGAAGGCTGCGAGCACCTGATGGGCAAGCGGATCGCCTGCGTCCCGGGCACCGCCTATGGCAGCTATGCCTATGCCGATACGCAGATGGCCTTCCCGGTCGATGACAATGTAACGGCCGAACAGGCCGCCAGCTCCTTCGTCAATCCGATGACCGCGCTGGGCTTTGTCGAAACGATGAAACTGGAAGGCTTTACCGGGATCGTCCACGCCGCCGCGGCATCGAACCTGGGCCAGATGCTGGTGAAGATCTGTCAGGAAGACGGCATTCCGCTGGTCAATGTGGTCCGCTCGGAAGAGCAGGTGAAGCTGCTCAAGGGCCTGGGCGCAACCCACGTGCTCAACATGACCGATGCCGATTACATGCCCAAACTGATCGATGCGATTGCCGAGACCAAGGCGATGATCGGCTTCGATCCGATCGGCGGCGGCACGGTTGCCAGCCAGTTCCTGTCTGCAATGGAAGCCGCCGCCAGCCGCGGGGCTGCCTTCAGCCGCTATGGTTCGTCGGAAGCCAAGAAGGTCTACATCTATGGCGCGCTCGATCTGGGGCCAACGGTCCTCAACCGCGCCTTCGGCCTGACCTGGGATCTGGCCGGCTGGCTGCTGACCCCGTTCATGATGAAGGCAGGCCCGGAAATTGTCGGCCGGATGCGCGCGCGGGTGATGAAGGACCTGACCCCCACCTTCGCCAGCCACTACGCCAAGAAGGGCAACCTGGAAGACATGCTGACCAAGGACGCGGTGAGCATGTACAACGCTCGCCGCACGGGCGAGAAGTACCTGGTCACCCCGCACGACTGACCGTCAGTGCCCCCTTCCCCCTTGATGGGGGAAGGATACGAAGACTTGCTTGCGCAGCAAGCTAGTCTGAGTTGGATGGGGGTGATCGTGCCGAAAGCACAGGCATCCGATCGAAAACGCACCCCCACCTGACCTTCGCTAGGCGGCACAGCCACCAAGCTGCGGTATCCCTCCCCCATCCAGGGGGAGGAATTCATTCGTCCGGCGGCCAAGTCGTTCGCCGAAGCATTGATTGACACTCTGGGCCCCGGGCGGAATGTCCGGGGTCATAGTTTTGGGGGGAGATTCCACCGATGAAGACCGTTGCCCGCACCGCCTCGCGCCTGGCCCTGGCGCTGAGCCTGACCGCCCTACCCGCCGCAGCCTTCGCCGATGATGCCAAGGACGCACCGAAGTGGGACGTTTCGGCTCCTCCCGGAATGACCGTCCGCCAGGTTCCGATCCAGGTTGAGGAAGGCACCTGGATGAACCTTGACGTCAGCCCCGATGGCCAGACCCTGGCCTTCGACCTGCTGGGCGATATCTACACCATGCCGATCACTGGCGGCACGCCGACCCGGATTGCCGAAGGGCTGGCCTATGAAACCCAGCCGCGCTTCTCCCCCGATGGCAAGCGGATCGCCTTCACCTCTGACCGCGGCGGCGGCGACAATATCTGGATCATGAACCGCGATGGCAGCGACAAGCGCCAGCTGACCAACGAGAGCTTCCGCCTGCTCAACCAGCCGAGCTGGAGCCCGGACGGCCAGTTCATTGTTGCAAAGAAGCACTTCACCACCGGCCGCTCGCTCGGCACGGGCGAGGTCTGGATGTACCATGTTTCGGGCGGTGACGGCGTGCTGCTGGTCAAGCGGCCGAACGAACAGCACCAGAAGGAACTGGGCGAGCCGATCTTCGCGCCGGATGGCAAGCATATCTATTACACCCGCAACACCACCCCGGGTGCGATCTTCGAATATGCGCAGGACAGCAACAACCAGCTGTTCGCGATCGAGCGCTATGACCTGGACAGCGGCAAGATCGAGAGCGTGATTGGCGGCGAAGGCGGCGCAGTGCGCCCCACCCCTTCACCCGACGGCAAGAAGATCGCCTATGTCCGCCGTGAGGCGACCAAGCCGCGGCTCTATGTTCGTGACCTGACCACCGGCGAAGACCGCAAGGTCTATGATGCGCTCGACATGGACATGCAGGAAACCTGGGCCGTAACCGGCGTCTATCCGAACATGGCCTGGACGCCGGATTCCGCCAGCCTGGTGATCTGGGCGGGCGGCAAGCTCAACCGGGTCGACATGACCACCGGCAAGAGCAGCGTGATCCCGTTCAAGGTCAACGACACCCGCGGCCTGATCGATCCGCCGCGTCCGGCGGTGGCCGTGGCGCCGGACAGCTTCGAAACCAAGATGCCGCGCGGCGCAACGGTCTCGCCCGATGGCAAGTCGGTCGTGTTCGAAACGCTGGGCCATCTCTGGATCAAGTCGATGGCGGGTGGCGAGCCGCGCCGCCTGACCAAGGATGATGCTGCGATGGAGGCCTATCCTTCGTGGTCGGCCGACGGCAAGAAACTGGCTTACGTTCGCTGGACCGATGCAGGCCTGGGCGAAGTCCGCATCATCGCTGCCAGCGGCGGCAAGTCGACCGCGATCACCCCGGCGGGGCACTTTGCCCGTCCGCGCTTTTCGCCCGATGGCAAGACCGTGGTGTTTGAAAAGGATCGCGGCGGTTACCTTTCGAGCCCGCGCGCCTCGGCCGAACCCGGCGTTTACCGCGTGGCAGCAACCGGTGGCGAACTGACCCGGATTACCGAAAACGGCGGCAATCCGCAGTTCGGTGCCAGCAATGACCGCGTCTTCGTGATGGAAGGCGATGCTAAGGAAAGCCGCCTGGTCAGCCTGGACCTCAACGGCGAAGCCCGCCGGGTCCACGCCAAGGGCGATCTGGTCAACGATTACCGCGTCTCGCCCGATGGCAAGTATCTGGCCTTCCGCCAGAACTATCAGGCCTTCGTCACCCCGCTGGTGCCGGGCACGCAGGAAGTCTCGCTTTCGCCCAAGGGTGGCGCGCTGCCGGTGGTCAAGGTCAGCGGCGACGGCGCGGACTGGATCCACTTCAGCGAGGGCGGCAAGCGCGTGAACTGGTCGCTGGGCCCGACGGTGTTCGGCACGGCCACCGCAGCCCTGTTCGCCGATGCTCCGCTGGCCAAGGATGCCAAGCCGGCCAAGTACGAACCGCCCAAGACCGGCGTTTCGCTGTCGATGACGATCAAGGCCGACAAGCCCAAGGGTAGCGTCGCGATCGTCGGTGCCCGCGTGGTGACGATGAAGGGCATGGACGGCGGCGCGATCGACGATGGCGTCGTGTTGATCGAAGGTGACCGGATCAAGGCGGTTGGCAAGCGCGGCGAAGTGGCGATCCCGGCCGGGACCCCGACCCTTAACGCCACCGGCAAGACGATCATCCCCGGCCTGATCGATGCCCACGCCCACGGCCCCTATGGCATTGACGAGATCACGCCGCAGGCCAACTGGGCCGAGATGATCAACCTCGCGCTGGGCGTGACTACCCGGCACGATCCATCGAGCAGCGCCCGCACGGTGTTCCCGGCGCTGGAAATGACCCGCACCGGCCAGATCATCGGCCCACGCACCTTCTCCACCGCCGAGATCGTCTATGGTGCGCGGCAGGCCGGGGTCTATGCCCAGATCGACAGCTATGACGATGCCCTGGCCCATGTCCGCCGCCTGAAGGCGCAGGGTGCGCACAGCCTGAAGAACTACAACCAGCCGCGCCGCGATCAGCGCCAGCAGGTGACTGCTGCCGCCATGGCCGAGGGGATGCGTTCGGTGGCCGAGGGCGGTTCGCTGTTCGGCTTTGACATGACGCTGATTGCCGATGGCAACACCACGGTTGAGCACAACCTGCCGCTGGGCGTGTTCTACAATGATGTGCTGCAGTTCTTCAGCCAGTCCAAGACGGGCTACACCCCGACGCTGGTGGTGACCTATGGCGGCCCGGCGGGCGATCCCTACTGGCGATCGCACACCGATGTCTGGAAGCACCCGCTGCTGCAAAAGCATGAACCGGCAGCGATCCTGGCGGCCAATAATGCCCGCCGCACCATCGCTGCTGACGAAGACTACAAGGACGATGACAATGCCCGCGAAGCCGCCAAGCTGGCCCGGCTGGGCGTGCCGGTTTCGATCGGCGCCCACGGTCAAGAACCGGGCATTGCCGCGCATTGGGAACTGTGGTCCTTCGTCCGCGGCGGGATGACCCCGGTTGAGGCCCTGCGCGCCGGCACGATCGAATCCGCCCGCAGCCTTGGCTATGACCGCGATGTCGGCAGCCTTGAGCCCGGCAAGCTGGCCGACCTCGTCGTGCTCGATGCCGATCCGACCAAGGACATCCGCAATTCGGACAAGATCAGCAAGGTGATGATCGGGGGCCGCCTGCTCGATGCGGCGACGCTCAACGAAGAGCTGACCGGCAACCGCAAACGTCCAGCCTATTGGTGGGAAGGCAAGGACGGTGCCCAGGGCTACGCCGGTCCGGCGGGTGGCGGCGCGACCGCCGATGCCGATCTGGACGATGGCTGAGGGCTAGCGTTTCAGCTTCCTGAACCAGTCGAGAGTCGCGGCCGCGCCGCGGCTCTCGGCCTTGCGCCAGGATCGCGCATCCCTGCGCGTGTTGCGCGGTTTGCCGTCCGGGCCGACGACGAACATCGCCGGGGG
>CAWUNP010000106.1:0-5760 GCA_963923805.1 uncultured Novosphingobium sp.
GGTAGGGCGCGGCTGCGGCCATCGGGCGGTTGTCCACCTGTCGGGAAGTTGCGTCTGGCCACAGGATCGCAGCGCCAGTTGCAATAGTCTGCCCGACTTCGCGCTGCGCGGCATTGCGTGATCGGGGCTGTCTCCCGATCCGGCGGGTTGCGCTGCAATGGATCGGATGGGTTTGACGATGAATACTGGCTTGTTGCGCACGCAATGTCTGATTGATGGTGTCTGGTGCGATGCTGATGATGGTGCCACGATTGCCGTCACCGATCCGGGCAATGGTGCGGTTCTTGGCACCGTTCCGGCGATGGGGGCTGCGGAAACAGCGCGGGCGATTGCTGCGGCTGAAGCCGCCCTGCCGGGCTGGCGGGCGCAGACTGCCGGTGAACGTGCGCGGATCCTGCGGCGGTTCTTTGATCTGGTTATGGCCAATCAGGATGCCCTGGGCGAATTGCTGAGCCGCGAACAGGGCAAACCGCTGGCCGAGGCGCGGGGCGAAATCGCCTATGGGGCCAGCTTCATCGAATGGTTCGCGGAAGAAGGAAAGCGCGCCTATGGCGAAGTGATCCCGGGTCATGCACGCGATCGCCGCATCATCACCCTGAAGCAACCGGTTGGGGTTGTGGCGGCGATCACGCCCTGGAACTTTCCGAATGCGATGATCACGCGCAAACTTGGTCCGGCCCTTGCCTCCGGCTGCACCATGGTGCTCAAGCCGGCTTCGGCCACGCCCTATTCGGCGCTGGCCCTGGCGGCCCTCGCCGAACAGGCTGGGGTCCCGCCGGGCGTGTTTAACGTGGTCACTGGCGGAGCCGGGGCGATTGGCGGTGAACTGGCCAGCAACCCGGCCGTCCGCAAACTGACCTTCACTGGATCGACCGAGGTGGGCATCAAGCTGCTGCGCAGCTGCGCTGAAACCGTTAAGAAGGTTTCGATGGAACTGGGTGGCAATGCCCCGTTCCTGGTCTTCGACGATGCCGATATCGACGCGGCAGTTGAAGGGGCGATTGCTTCGAAATTCCGCAATGCCGGGCAGACCTGCGTCTGCACCAACCGCTTTTACGTTCAGGCCGGGGTCTACGATGAATTTGTCACCCGACTGGCCGAACGGGTACAGCAATTGCAGGTTGGCTATGGGCAGGATCAAGGGGTTCAGGTTGGGCCGCTGATCGATCAGACCGCAGTCAGCAAGGTTGAAGAACATCTGGACAATGCCCTGGCTGGCGGTGCGACGGTGGTTTCGGGCGGGGTGCGCAGCCCGCTTGGGGGCAACTTCTTTGAACCGACTGTGGTGGCCAATGTGAAGCCCGACATGATGCTGGCCCGCGAGGAGACCTTCGGGCCGCTCGCCGGGATCATCCGGTTTGAAGACGAGCAGGAGGCGATCCGGCTGGCGAACGCCAGCGAGTTCGGCCTGGCCGGCTATTTCTATTCCCGCGATCTTGCCCGCGTCTGGCGCGTGGCCGAAGCGCTGGAAGTGGGCATGGTCGGGATCAACACCGGCCTAATCTCTACCGAGGTTGCGCCCTTTGGCGGGATCAAGCAGTCTGGCCTTGGTCGCGAAGGATCACGGCATGGCCTGGATGATTATCTCGAAATCAAATACCTGTGCCTGGGTGTTTGAAGCCTTGGCCTGGGGCATGAAACCGCGGGCATGGCTGGCGGCAGGTCTGTTCGCGGCGGCGGCGGGCCAGCCGGCAATCGCCAAAGCTGACAGTGCCGAAACCCACGCGAAGGCTACGGTTCAGGCGATGGCGGCCGACGAAAAGGTCATCCTGACGCACGGGATAATGCCGCTGCCATTCGGGGCCAATGCCGCACCATTGCCCGCCGATGCCGTGCCGGGGGCGGGCTATATTGCCGGAATTCCGCGATTGGGCATCCCTGCTCTGAAAGAGACCGATGCCGGTCTGGGCGTTGCCTACGTGTTCGGGCTGCGCAAGGATTTCGCCACGCCGCTGCCGTCTGGCCTGGCCATGGCGGCTACCTGGAACCCGCAATTGGTGCGGCGCGGTGGCCAGATGATCGGAGCGGAGGCCGCAGCAAAGGGATTTAACGTGCTGCTGGCCGGCGGTGCGAACCTGATGCGCGATCCGCGCAACGGCCGGACCTTTGAGTATCTCTCCGAAGATCCGCTGCTGACCGGCACCCTGGTGGGGCACGCGATTGCGGGGGTTCAGTCCAACCACATCATTTCAACGATCAAGCATTTTGCCCTGAACGGGCAGGAAACCGGCCGCAAGTTTGCCGATGTCCGCATTGCCGATGCGGCCGCGCGCGAGAGCGATCTGCTGGCGTTCCAGATCGGGATCGAAATCGGCCAGCCCGGCGCGGTAATGTGCGCCTATAACCGGGTTCATGGCGAGCAGGCCTGCGCCAGCAACTATCTGCTGAACACGGTGCTCAAGCAGGATTGGGGTTACAAGGGCTTCGTCATGTCGGATTGGGGGGCCGTGAGCCGCCTCGGTTCGGCCCTGAACGGACTGGATCAGCAGTCCGGGGAGCAACTGGATCCGGAAGTCTACTTTGCTGACAGACTAGCCCAAGCGGCAAAGACTGATCCAAATTATGCGGCGCGCCTCGATGACATGAACCGGCGGGTCCTGTGGGCGATCTATGCCAACGGCCTGGATCGGCACCCCGTCCATCCGGGCGGCGCGATTGACTTTGCGGCCAACAGTGCCGTGGCGCTGGAACTGGCCAAGCAGGGGATCGTGCTGCTCCGAAATGCCCGCAATGTCCTACCGCTGGCCCACAGCGCCAAATCGATCGCGGTCATCGGTGGCTTTGCTGATGGCGGGGTGATGTCGGGCGCCGGGTCGAGCCAGGTGCAGGGGCAGAGCGGCGCTGCCGTCACCATTCCGATCAAGGTGCCGGGGCCTTCAGGCGGAATGTTTGCCGAGCAGTATCATCGCTCCAGCCCGCTCGACGCGATCAAGGCCCTGGCACCGCAGGCCGAGATCCGGTTCCGCGATGGACGCTACCTGTCCGAAGCGGTGACGGCGGCCCGGAATGCCAAAATTGCGATCGTTTTTGTCACCAAATGGTCAAGTGAGGGCATGGATCAGGCTGATCTGACCCTGCCGCGTGGTCAGGATGAATTGATCGCGGCCGTTGCCGCCGCGAACCCCAACACGGTTGTGGTGATCGAGAGCGGTAATCCGGTGCTGATGCCCTGGCTGGAGCAAACAGCAGCCGTCATCGAAGCCTGGTATCCCGGCGGGCGCGGCGGAGAGGCGATCGCTTCGGTCCTGTTCGGGGACACCAATCCTTCCGGCCGCCTGCCGATTTCCTTCCCGGCCCGCGAAGCCGATCTGCCGCGGCCCAAGGTTGACGGCTTTGATCGCTTTGAAACCAGCTTTGTCGGCAATCCCCCAAGCCCGGATGCACAACTGCCGGTCAATTACAATATCGAGGGGTCTGATCTGGGCTATCGTTGGCACGCCCGCATGGGTCGGCCGGCCTTGTTCCCCTTCGGCTTTGGGCTCAGCTACACCACGTTTTCGGCCTCGGCCCTGGCGGTAAGTGGGGGCACTGCACGGCTCACCCTGCAAAACACCGGAAACCGGGATGGGGCAAATATCGTCCAGGTCTACCTGACGCACCGCAGCGGGCAGGCGAAGCGCCGCCTGGTCGCGTTCCAGCGGGTCGAACTGGCGGCGGGCAAGTCAGCTCAGGTTGTGCTGTCGATCGATCCAAGGCTGCTGGCCGATTGGTCCGGCAAAGGCTGGCATATGCCAGCTGGTACCTACAGCTTCGCAATAGGAGACAGCGCCGAGGCGCTGGGCTCCGCAGTAACGGTGCGGTTCAAACGCCGCGACTGGCGGGATCGGCACTAGGCAGGCCGCGGGCCGGAATGCTGTGGTGAATTGCTCGACAGGCGAATATGACAGGGGATCGGCGTCATCTTGACCCTGAGGGATGGCTAGCCTTCGGGAAACCGGGGCTAAGCCCGACAGCGAAGTGTGAGGAATAGCAATGCGCGTTTCAGTTAATGTCCTGATTGCGGCGGGAATGGCGCTCGCTGCGGTGCCTGCGCTGGCGGACAAGCCGGCTGCGCCGGATGCGCAATTGCTGGCCCGCGGCAAGCTGATCTTCATGCGCTGCGCGGCTTGCCATTCGGTGGCGCCGGGCGCGCCGGCCAAGGTTGGCCCGAACCTTAACGGAGTGGTGGGCCGCCCATCGGCGGTCATGCCCGGGTTCAACTATTCCAGCGCCCTCAAGGCTGCGAAACTGACCTGGAACGAGGCTACGCTCGATACGTGGCTGCGCCGGCCGACCGGCCTGGTCCCCGGCACGTCGATGGTGTTTGCGGGCCTGCCTTCGGCTGATGATCGCAAGGCGGTGATCGCCTACCTCAAGAAGCCGGCGCGCTGACGGCAATGCTTGGCCGGCGGCAGCTGCTTGGTGCGGCGCTGGTATCGGCCGGTAGCCTGCTGCTCCCGGTCAGTCTTCAGGCCCGTCGGCGCCAGCCCAAGCTGCGCCAATGGCAGTTGACCGCCGCGGGCGGGCGCGCGGTCGAGATCAGTGACTGGCGGCCATCCGGTGCGCCCCGTGGCCTCATCCTGTTTTCTCACGGTGCAGGTTCCGCACCGCACTTCTATGAGGCGGTGATCGGGGCCTGGGTTGCCCGCGGCTGGCGGGTTTTGGCGCCGCTACACGTCGATTCCGTTGAACATCCTGACACTGCCAGGTTTCCCGGTCTGGCCAGTTGGAAAGCGCGGCTTGAGGATATGCGAGCGCTTTCCGCCCATGTCGGGCAGCGGCCTTGGGTGGCGGCCGGGCATTCTTACGGCGGGCTGGTTGCGCTAACGCTGGGCGGTGCGGCGGCTATACCCCCGCAAGGTCTGGCTGGACGGCTTGACGATCCCAACGTCCGAGCCGTCGTCGCGCTCTCGCCGCCCGCGCCAACGCCGGTGCTGATTACGGCGGAGCGCTATGGCGCGCTGCGGGTTCCGGCCTTGATCCAGACCGGGACTTTGGATGTGCCGCAAATGCCCAAGGGCATGGCGCCGTTACCCGCTGACAGCTGGCATGGTCATCTGGCTCCGTTCGAAGCGGCAAAGCCCGGCAACGATCGTTACGCGCTGATTCTCGATGGGGTTGATCATTACTTTGGCGGGGCGATTTGCCGCTATGATCTGCCGGGGCCGCGTCAGTTGGAACGGCTGGCGGATGCCTGCCGGATTTCCGGGCTGTTTCTCGATGGCCTTGGTGCCGGCGATCATCGTGCCAGACGCGAACTTGATTCCGCGCTGAGCCAGGCTTACCCCGTCCAGCTGCTGCATAAATAGCGGCGCTTTACTGCTCTGCTATTTCGGCGATCGTCTGGCGGAAGCCATCGGCGGTCTGGGCTTCGGCGGCTTCGGCCGCCTGCTTGGTGGACAGGTAGAACAGCCGCTCAAGGAAATCCTGCCGCCAGGCCTCGCGCTCTTCAAGCGCAGCCTGATCCAGGACCAGAGTTTCGATGCCAGCAGCCAGGTCTAACCCGTTAGCCTTTGCCACCCGTTCGGCTGAATCCAGACGATCGCGGAGCACGGCGATTTCGCCGGCCAGCACCATGATCATCGACATGGCTTCATCGACGCCGGGCGCGTCGTAAAACTCCGGACGCTTGCCGCGGGCGTGGCGGATCACATGGGGGCGTTGTTGGTCGGTCATGCAGCCAGAGCCTTTTCATTTGCCTTGCGTGCGATGAACACTTCCCAGCCGCCGCCAGGCGCGAATTCGCCGGCGGTGAATTCCCGCTCGGCCACACTTTCCGAA
>CAWUNP010000107.1:0-5724 GCA_963923805.1 uncultured Novosphingobium sp.
CGCCGTGCGGCGTGGAGAAGGTCTTGTGCAGGTTGATGTGCATGGCATCGACGCCAAGATCGCCCGGGCGGACCCGGCCGACGATCGCGTTGAAGTTCGCGCCGTCGCAGTAAACGTAACCGCCCGCGGTATGAACCGCGTCGGAAATCGCCTTGAGATCAGGCTCGAACAGGCCGCAGGTGTTGGGATTGGTGATCATCACCCCGGCAACATCCGGCCCGAGGCGGGCCTTGAGCGCGGCCAGATCGACGCGGCCAGCGGCAGTGGCCGGAATGTTCTCAACCGAGAAGCCGGCAAAGGCCGCCGTGGCGGGGTTGGTCCCGTGGGCGCTTTCCGGCACCAGGATGACCTTGCGGTCTTCCCCGCGCGCTTCAAGCGCGGCCTTGATCGCCAGGATCCCGCAGAGTTCGCCATGGGCACCGGCCTTGGGCGACATGGCCACGCTGTCCATCCCGGTCAGCGTCACCAGCCAATCGGCCAGTTCATGGATCACGGCCAGCGCGCCCTGCACCGTTTCGCGCGGCTGCAGCGGGTGAACGTCCTTGAATCCCTTCATCCGCGCCACGGCTTCGTTCAGGCGCGGGTTGTGCTTCATGGTGCACGAACCGAGCGGGAAGAAGCCCAGATCGATGCCATAGTTCTGGCGGCTGAGGCGGGTGTAATGCCGCACCGTTTCCGGTTCGGACAGGCCCGGCAGGCCAATCGCATCAGAACGGGTCAGCCCGCCCAACCGCGACGCCGCAGCGGGGGCCGGATCGATATCGACGCCGGTGGTGGTGGTATCGCCAATCTCGAAGATCAGGCGCTCTTCCAGCATCAGGCCGCGGTTGCCGGTGAAGGTCTCGTCGCGGGCGATGTGGCCCTCGCCCATTTCGGGGCGCCAGCCGGAACTGTTGGGGGCGTTCATGCCAGCACCTCCTTCAGGGCTGCTTCAAGCGCAGCGATATCCTCATCCGAAACAACCTCGGTCACGGCAACGACCAGTCCGTTCTCCAGCGCCGCTTCACCCGGATAGAGCCGACCGAGCGAGACACCACCCAGCACGCCCTTGGCGGCGAGGTCATGCACCACGCCGCGAGCCGGCTTGGGCAGGGTCAGGGTGAATTCGTTGAAGAAGCTGTTGTTGACCAGGCTCACGCCCGGGATCGCCGCCAACCGGTCTGCCACCTGCACGGCGCGGGCGTGGTTGAGCGAGGCCAGATCGCGCAGGCCGCGCTCACCCAGCAGGGTCATGTGAATGCTGAAAGCCAGCGCACAAAGCCCTGAATTGGTGCAGATATTGCTCGTCGCCTTCTCGCGACGGATATGCTGCTCACGGGTCGAGAGCGTCAGCACATAGCCGCGCTTGCCAGAGGCATCGACCGTCTCACCGCAAAGGCGGCCCGGCATCTGGCGGACGTATTTGTCGCGGGTTGCGAACAGGCCGACGTAAGGCCCGCCGAACTGCAGGCCGACGCCGAGCGACTGGCCTTCGCCCACCACGATATCCGCGCCCATTTCGCCGGGCGACCTGATCGCGCCCAGCGCCACCGGTTCGGTCACTACCGTGATCAGCAGCGCGCCGGCAGCCTGACAGGCGGCGGCGAGCGGCGAGAGGTCTTTGATCCGGCCGAGCACGTCCGGATACTGCACGACAACGCAGCTGGTTTCGCCGTCAATCGCGCCGATCAGGCGGTCCATGTCGGTTCCGGCCAGATCAGGCGTGGCGGTGTCGAGCACATCACCGGTGAAGCGCGCCATGGTCTTGGCCACGCTGACATAGTGCGGATGCAGACCGCCGCTCAGCACGGCCTTCTTGCGGCGAGTGACGCGGCCGGCCATGCCGATCGCTTCCCAGCATGCGGTTGAGCCATCGTACATCGAGGCATTGGCCACATCGCAGCCGAACAGCCGCGCAACCTGGGTCTGGAATTCGAACAGCACCTGCAGCGTGCCCTGGGCGATTTCCGGCTGGTACGGCGTATAGGCCGTCAGGAATTCGCCGCGCTGGATCAGGTGATCCACGCTGGCCGGCACATGATGCTTGTAGGCCCCTGCCCCCAGGAAGAACGGGTGGTCAGACGCCGCCTTGTTCTTGCGCGCCAGGTTCGAAAAGTGGCGCTCAACCGCCATTTCGCTCTGCCGCAGCGGCAGACCGGGCACCGGCCCGGACAGGCGCGCTGCGGCGGGAACATCAACGAACAGATCGTCGATCGAGCCCGCGCCGATCACGCCGAGCATTTCACTGCGATCGTCAGGTGTCAGGGGCAGATAACGCATCGGCTCAGAGCTCCGCGACGTAGGCGTCGTAGGCGGCCTTATCCATCAGGCCATCGAGTTCGGCCGTGTCGCTCAGGTCGATGCGGAACAGCCAGCCGCCGGTTTCGGGATCGGTGTTGACCGTTTCCGGGGCATCACCCAGCGCGTCATTGGCGGCAGTGATCGTGCCGGATACCGGCGAGTAGACGTCCGAAGCGGCCTTCACGCTGTCCACCACGCAGGGGGCATCGCCCTTCTTCACAGTGGTGCCGGCGGCGGGCAGGTCGACATAGGTGATGTCGCCCAACTGGCTCTGCGCATAGTCGGTGATGCCAACGGTACCGCTGGTGCCGTCAACGTCGATCCATTCGTGGTCCTGGGTGAAATAGCGGGTCATGGCGGTCAGGCTCCTCGGAAGTAACGATGGGGTACGAAAGGTGTGGGGACGACTTCGGCCGCAAGGCGCTTGCCCCGGACCTCGATCTCAAGTTTGGTGCCGGGCGCGGCATGGGCGCTGGCAACATAGGCCATGGCAATCGGCTGCTCGCGGCTGGGCGAGAACCCGCCCGAGGTGATCACGCCAACCTGCTCGGCGCCCAGATGGACCGTCGCCCCTTCGCGCGCGGCCTGGCGGCCTTCGAGCGCCAGACCGACCCACTTACGCGCCGTGCCTTCGGCAATCTCGCGCAGAATGCGGTCGGCGCCGGGGAAGCCGCCCTCAGTCCGGCGGCGTTTGTTGATCCCGAACAGCAGGCCAGCCTCGATCGGGCTGGTTTCTGGCGAAAGGTCATGGCCATAAAGCGGCAGGCCCGCCTCAAGCCGCAGCGAATCCCGCGCTCCCAGGCCAATCGGCTTCACTTCCGGCTGGGCGCAGATCAGGTCTGCGACGCGCTCTGCTGCTTCGGCCGGGATCGAGATTTCGAACCCGTCTTCACCGGTATAGCCCGAGCGGCTGATCCAGGCATCGACGCCATCGATCTGGAACTGGCCGCCCTTCATGAAGGTCAGCGCCGAAAGCGGGTATTCGCCGGTCACCACGCGTTCCAGCGCGGCGAAGGCCTTGGGCCCCTGCAGCGCCAGCAAGGCGCTGTCGTCAAGGTGGTTGATCGTCACCTCATCGGGCAGGTTTTCGCGCAGGTGGCCGATATCGTCCCACTTGGTCGCGCCATTGACGACCAGGTAAAAGCCGGAATTCCAGCGCGTGACCATCAGGTCATCCAGCACGCCGCCGTTCTCATCAAGCAGCAGCGAATAGCGCGGACCATAGGGCTTCAGCGTAGCCAGATCGATCGGCAGCACGACTTCAAGCGCGGCTTCCACACCCTCGCCCGAAATGAACAGCTGGCCCATGTGGCTGACATCGAACAGCCCAGCGCTTTCGCGGGTCCACAGGTGTTCGGCCATGATCCCTTCGTACTGGACCGGCATCCAGTAACCGGCGAACTCGACCATCCGGCCGCCCTTCGCGCGGTGCCAGGCATCGAGCGGCAGGGTGAGCACTTCGGGCTCAACCGCTTCATCGTCATTGATTTGATGGACGTCGCCCACAGCAATACCCCGCACAGAAATGCACCAAAACCGGTGCCCCCTCTGTCACGGAAACCTGAGAGCTTTCCCCGATCAGAAACCGGGTTACCCCTTCGGCGGCCCCGCCGGACTGGGCGGAACACTTTCCAGAGTATCGCTATCGACCCACGCGGTCCCTGGTGCCTGAGAGATTCCGGGGCGGTTGCTCCTTCGGCGCCCGGCGAAACGTCCATGGACGAATCGCCGGAACTCTCCCGCGCGATCAGCGATTGCAGCGCGATGGCGGCAGGCGGCGGGCGAGTCAATCCCGGCCCTTGGGCCCTCCCCCGCCTTGGCTTTCAGTCAGCCTTACGGGCCGCCCGCAGGATCGCTTCGTGCTCAAAAACAAAGCGGCCGGCGGCCTTTTCCTTGGTCAGGCCGATGATCGCCTTGGCGATCGTTTCGGCCTTGATCGAGCGGTACTTGGTGTACTTGCCGTTCAGGAACAGGTCGGCCACCGGGCTGAGCACGCGGCCAACCAGTTCGGCCGGGCGCAGCTCCTCGCGGGGGCCGCGCAGCAGGCCCGGGCGCAGCACGTCGAGCCGCTGCACGCCGATCCGGCCCAGCCCCTGCTCCGTCTCGCCCTTGACCTTGAGGTAGAAATTCCGGGCCATGGCATCCGCGCCAACCGAGGAGATCGAGATGATCTGCCGCACACCGGCTTCCTTGGCAGCCTTGGCACAGGCCAGGACCAGATGCTGATCAATCGCGCGGAATTCGGTCTCGCTCTTGCCCGCTTTCTTCCAGGTGGTGCCCAGCGCACAGGCCAGCACATCGGCATTGGCCGCAGCGATGGCATCGGCCCAGTTTTCGGGCGGGGCCACCAGCACTTCCATCCGCGCACCGACAGGCAGCGGAATTTCGCGCCGGGCAATCGCCACCAGGCGGATGTCGGTCCGCCCCACCGCCAGGCGGATCAGGCTCTGCCCGACCAGGCCCGAAGCGCCGACCAGGGCGATGCGGGTGATTTTAGACATTGCGGAGTCCCTCAGGGGTTCGGCCGTAAATCGCCGCGTGCGATGCGATCGCGAAACGATCGGTCATCCCGGCGATGTAATCGGCAATATGGCGGCTGCGCTGCGGTTCTTCAGCGGGAAGCCGGCTGGCCCATCCCGCCTCCATCAGCGCCGGATCCTGCGCATAGGCAGCGAACAGCTCGGCCGTGACCGCCCGCGCGCGCTCCGCGGTCTGCAGCTGCTGCGGATGGTGATAGAGCCGGTCATACATGAAGCGCTTGAGCGTACGTTCCTGTGCCGCAAGATCGGCCGAAAAGGCGCAAGTGGCCTGCCCCGCGGCACGGATCGCATCGGCACTGTCCATCCCCGCTGCGCGGCTCTGCGTCTCCGCGATCACATCGTTGACCATCCAGCCGATCTGGCTGCGGACCAATTCGCGCAGACGGCGATCAAGCGGCGCGGCGGGGAACTTGCGTTCGATCGCGCGCCACTGCTCGGCCACGAAATCGAGCGTCAGCAGTTCGTCGAGTTCCAGGAACCCGGCGCGCAGGCCGTCGTCGATATCGTGATTGTCATAGGCAATATCGTCAGCAATCGCCGCGACCTGCGCCTCAAGCGAAGGCCAGCTGCGTAGCTCGAGCGGATAGGCGGCATCCAGTTCGGCCAGAGCCCAGTTCAGCCGGCTGACCGGGCCGTTGTGCTTGGCCAGGCCTTCGAGCACTTCCCACGAGAGGTTGAGCCCGTCATGCTCGCAATAGGGGCTCTCGATCCGCATCAGCGTGCGCAGCGACTGGGCGTTGTGATCGAACCCGCCATGCGGCTCCAGCGCGGCATTGAGGGCATCCTCTCCGGCATGGCCAAACGGCGGGTGGCCGATATCGTGGGCCAGGCACAAGGCTTCGGTCAGGTCCTCGTCCAGCCCCAGCGCGCGGCCGAAGCCCGGCGTGACGCCCAGCGCACGCTG
>CAWUNP010000108.1:0-5680 GCA_963923805.1 uncultured Novosphingobium sp.
ACAAGGAGTATCGTCGGCAGCGTCAGATGTGTATAAGAGACAGACGTCCGGCTATGGCTCGGGCAGCAGAACCGGTGTAGAAATCGAGGAAACCCAACGCCTGATCGGCTCTGACAAGGTCGAAGGGACCGCCGTTTATGATCGTGATGGTTCGCGCATCGGCACGATCCACAATTTCATGGTCGATAAGCGGTCCGGCAAGGCCGAATATGCGGTGATGAGCTTTGGCGGCTTTCTGGGCATGGGCGAAACCTATTACCCGCTGCCGCGGCAGATGCTGGACTATGATACCGATCTGGGCGGCTTCCGCGTGGAGATGGACGAGGAAGACCTTGATCACGCGCCCAGCTTCCGGGCTGGCTATGAGCCGGAATTTGACGACCAGTATGGCCGCCAGGTTCACGGCTATTACGGTCTGGGTTTCTAGGCGGTCCGCCTGAAAATGGTGCCCCTGGCCCGACTCGAACGGGCACGCCTTGCGACAAACGATTTTGAGTCGTTCGCGTCTACCATTCCGCCACAGGGGCTCCTGCAACGCCGCGCGGCTTAGCCGCGCGGCCGCGCGGGTTCAAGTAATGCTTACTTCAGTGCGCTGACCAGTGATTTGTGCAGCTTGGAATGCAGCACATCGTTGGCAGCAAGAACCTGGCTATCGCAGACCGGCTGCGAAACGCCGCGCCAGTCGGTCACGAAGCCACCGGCTTCACGAACCAGCAGGCAGCCGGCAGCCGTATCCCACGGTGCCAGCCCGCTTTCCCAGAACCCGTCATAACGACCGGCAGCAACCCAGGCCAGATCGAGCGAGGCGGCGCCAAAGCGGCGGATGCCGGCAACCTGCGGGGCCAGCGCACCGTAGATCCGGGTCCACTCCAGGCTGTCACCCCGACCGGCGAAGGGAATGCCGGTGGCGATCAGGCTTTCATCCATATGGCGGCGTGATGACACGCGCAGGCGGCGGTCCTGAAGCCAGGCGCCTCGGGCCTTTTCGGCCCAGAAGCTCTCGTCGGTGACCGGCTGGTAGACCAGGGCAGCGGTAATCTCGCCCCAGCCTTTTCCGTCGAGCCGCGGCTCCTGCACGGCGATCGAGATCGCGAAATGCGGAATGCCGTGGAGGAAATTGCTGGTGCCATCGAGCGGATCGATGATGAAGCGGGGCTTGCCCTCTTCACCGGCGATCTCGCCGCCTTCTTCCATCAGGAAGCCCCAGCCCGGACGCGCTGCGCGCAGTTCGTCCCACAGGGTGCGTTCGGCGGCGCGGTCAGCCTTCGAGACGAAGTCTGCCGGGCCCTTGCGGCTGACCTGGAGGTGCTCGACCTCGCCAAAGTCGCGCCGCAAGCGGCCACCCGCCTTGCGGGCGGCCTTTTCCATCACGCGCATCAGGCCGGAAATGGCTGCCATGTCGGATCAGCCCGCCTTGCCGACGTAAGTGCGTTCGTAGACGTCCACCACGATCCGGGTGCCGCTTTCGATATGCGGCGGCACCATCACGCGCACGCCGTTGTCCAGAATGGCCGGCTTGTAGCTGGAAGAGGCAGTCTGCCCCTTCACCACGGCATCGGCCTCAACAATCGTGGCTTCGACCTGTTCCGGCAGCTGCACCGAGATCGGGCGCTCGTCGTACATTTCCAGCAGCACGGTCATGCCATCCTGCAGGAAGGCGTCGGCGCCGCCGAGCAGGTCCTTGGGCAGATTGATCTGCTCGTAGGTTTCGACATCCATGAAGACTAGGTCTTCACCCTCGGCATAGAGGAACTGGAAGTCCTTGGTATCCAGGCGCACGCGCTCAACCGTGTCGGCGCTGCGGAAGCGGACGTTGGTCTTGCGGCCGTCGATCAGGTTCTTCATCTCGACCTGCATGAAGGCCCCGCCCTTGCCCGGCTGGGTGTGCTGGGTCTTGGCAACCTTCCAGATGCCCTTTTCGTATTCGAGAATGTTACCGGGACGGATGTCCACGCCGCTGATCTTGGCCATAACGCCTGCCTTGCTGGATTGAGAAAGAGCCGCCCGCCAGTGGCGGATGAAGGCGCGCCCTTAGCGCCTGCGCGCGCCGGGGGCAAGGTGCGCCCTTCCCCGGCTGGCATGGCGGGGCCGGTGCTGCTAAGCGGGTGGGCATGAACCGAGCCCTGATCCTGCTGGCCGCCCTGGCCGCCTGTGCCCCGGCAAAAACGCTGCGCCCCGTGCCGGGCGGGGAAATTGGCGTATTGCAGCAGGGCCGCTACGTCTGCGAACTGCCCGGCGATGCCACGGGCGCTGCCGGCATTCGCCAGGAGGCCAAGGATTTCTCGGTCCAGATCAGCTCGCGGTATTTCACCAAAGACGGCGGCGGCACCTATCTACTGACCGGTGATTTGGTCGAGCTGACCAGCGGCCCGCGCAAGGGCGAGCAGTTCCGCAAGCTGTCGAACAATTTTCTGCGCCAGCTCGGCGCCGATGGCCGGGAAACCCCGCTGCGCTGCATCCGGCAGGTCCAGAACAACCGTTAATACAAGCAACTGTCACCCTGAACTTGTTTCAGGGCCTATAGTGCGGGCAAGCCAAGGGTTAGCCGTCCACACTTTACCGCAGGGTGGCTTGGAACCTGATACTTTCCGGGCAGAACGCAAAATGGGCCCTGAACCAAGTTCTGGGTGACGCGAAATCAGCCGGCCGCCAGTACCTTGGCGAAGGCCTGCACGGCCGCCACTTCGTCGCCGTTCCAGACAGCACCGGAAACCGCGATGAAATCGGCTCCGGCCGTGACCAGCGACGCGCAGTTTTCCGGCGTAATTCCGCCAATCGCCACGCAGGGGATTTCCATGATCGCCTGCCACCATTCCAGCAGGTCGGTGCCAGCCTGGTGCTTCACTTCTTTCGTCGTGGTCGGGAAGAAGGCTCCGAAGGCAACATAGTCTGCCCCGGCCTCCCCCGCCTCCATGGCGAGGTGACGGCTATCGTGGCAGGTCACGCCAATCTGCGCGTCGCGGCCCAGCCGCTGGCGGGCTTCCTCGACCGTGCCGTCATCCTGCCCCAGATGCACACCATCGGCGCCCAGCCGCTTGGCGAGGCTAATCGAATCGTTGACGATGAAGGCCACTTCACGCTCGGCACAAATGGCCTGCAACGGCGCGGCAAGGCGCGCGGCTTCGTGTTCATCCAGCCCCTTCACGCGGAACTGGAAAGCAGCAACCGGCCCGGCATCGAGCGCACGGGCAAGGCGATCAGGAAAGTCACCGCCGGTTTCAAGCGGCGAGATCAGGTAAAGCTGGCAATTGCTCATGCCCCGCGCCCTAGGTCAGGCCTGGCCCAGCGGCAAGCCTTCGCGCCGCCTGAGCTCTCCCACAACGCCGGTGCAGATCAGGAACTGCGCGAAGTAATAGAGCGGCCAGATCAGCAGCCCCGGCAGCGGGCTGGTGGCCAGCACCCCGGCCTTCGCAAAGATCAGCAAGTCCGAGGCGACGAACATCACCGCGCCCAGACCGACCCGATAGCGGCTGAAGCTGCTCAGCCAGGCACTGGACGCCATCGCCCCCAAGCCGAGCGCGTAGATCGCCACTGGCAAGCCGCGCAGCAGGAAGGACACCACCGGCGTCAGCACCAGCAGGGCCAGCGCGGCGGCGCGCTGGCTGCCACCCGGCCCGGGGCGGCGGTGCTGCCAATAGAGCCGTGCGGCGATGATATGCCCGATCAGGAAAGCCACCGCGCCGGCCTCAAGCCGGATCTCGATCAGCACATCGCCCAGCGCGCCGAACCCCATCACCGCGGCGATGGTATTGGCATCGTGGCCCTTGTGGCGATTGAGGGCATAGACCGCGAGCAGCGCCACCCCGGCGCCCTTCAGCGCCATCCGGTAAAGCCCCGGCATCGCCGTATCCTTCAGCAGCCAGAAGCCGATTCCGGCGATCAGGCTGGCCAGCAGCCAGGGGCGCTTCTCGATCAGGGCACGATGCGGCATTTGGTCTTCCCTCCCGTTTCGGCTGGGCTTGCCGCTGGATTGTCTGCCTTGCAAGCGGTAGGGGCGGCGCCATGCACTATGACGTTCACATCATCGGCGGCGGCATGGCCGGAAGCGAAGCCGCCTGGCAGCTGGCCAAGCGCGGCCTGAAGGTCCGCCTGTCGGAAATGCGCGGCGGGGGAGACATGACCCCGGCCCACCAGAGCACCGGGCTGGCCGAACTGGTCTGCTCCAATTCGTTCCGTTCGGATGATGATGAAAAGAACGCCGTCGGCCTGCTCCATTACGAGATGCGCCAGTTGGATTCGCTGATCATGGGCGCGGCGGCCAAGGCACGTGTTCCGGCCGGCTCTGCGCTGGCGGTGGACCGGGATGTCTTCTCGGCCGAGGTCGAGGCCGCCCTCGCCGCCCAGCCGACACTCAACATTGTTCGCGAGCGGATCGACGTTCTGCCCTCCGCCGGTCTGACCATCGTCGCCACTGGCCCGCTGACAGCGGAAGCGCTGGCCAATTCGATCGGCGCGGCTACCGGCGCCGACAGCCTGGCCTTCTTCGATGCGATTGCGCCCATCGTCTACCGCGACACGATCGACATGGATGTCGCCTGGATGGCCAGCCGCTGGGACAAGGGTGCCGAAGCCTCGCTCGAAACGGGCGGCGACGGGCGCGACTATATCAACTGCCCGATGACCAAGGACCAGTACCTCGCCTTCCGCGAGGAACTGCTCGCCGGCGAAAAGACTGAGTTCAAGGAATGGGAAGCCAACACCCCCTATTTCGATGGCTGCATGCCGATCGAGGTGATGGCGGAGCGCGGCGTGGAAACCCTTCGGTTCGGGCCGATGAAGCCGGTGGGCCTTGATAACCCGCACTGGGCCACGCCCGAACATCCCAATGGCCGCTGGCCCTATGCCGTGGTCCAGCTGCGGCAGGACAACAAGCTGGGCACGTTGTGGAACATGGTGGGCTTCCAGACCAAGCTAAAGCACGCCGAACAGGTTCGCGTGTTCCGCACGATCCCGGGGCTGGAACAGGCGGAGTTTGCCCGGCTTGGCGGGCTGCACCGCAATACCTTCCTCAATTCCCCCACCCTGCTGGACCGGCAGCTGCGACTGAAGAAGGCGCCCCACATCCGCTTTGCCGGCCAGATCACCGGCTGCGAAGGCTATGTCGAAAGCGCCGCAGTCGGCCTGCTGGCGGGGCTCATGGCGGCGGCCGAGGCGCAGGGCCGCGAATGGTCCGCCCCGCCGCGCACCACGGCGCTGGGCGCGCTGCTGGCCCATATCACCGGCGATGCCGAGGCAGACAGCTATCAGCCAATGAACGTCAATTTCGGGCTGTTCCCGCCGGTCGATCCGGAGGTGAAGAAGAAGGTCCGCAAGGAAGCCTATACCGCGCGCGCCAAGGCCGATATGGCCGCCTGGCTGGCCTGATCTAGCACCGGCAGCCCGGCCGCTGCTGGGCCTGCTTGGGCTTGGTCGTGGCGAATTCGGCGCGGGTCAGATTGCCATCGCCATTGGCATCACCAGCCTTGAAGCGGTTTGAGGTGGCCACGGCCCATTCCTCAAAGCTCAGCAGGTTGTTGCCATCCCGGTCGAGCTTGCGGAACATGGCGACGCGCGGCTGCAGCGCCTCGCTGCGGCTGATCAGGTTGTCGCGGTTGCGATCGAGCCGGTTGAAGCGGCGTTCCTCGCGGGTATCCTCATCCACCTGCGGCAGGTCGGCCCCCATCAGCCCGGCCCCATCCTC
>CAWUNP010000109.1:0-5675 GCA_963923805.1 uncultured Novosphingobium sp.
CTGGGGCGGATGCCCTCAACCTCTGCCGGAAGCCCTGAAGTCGGCTGCGTCGCCCGCGTGCCGGGCGCACCCTCGGCCAGATAGCAGCGCCGCGCATAGGGCGTTGCGGCGGACCAGGCCGCGTCGGCCACGGGTCCATTAGTTTCAACCCGCGCAGTACCCCGCAAGCGCAGCTGGATCTTGGCTTCGGGATCGAATGCCAGCACGCTGGCCGCTTCACCCTGCCCGATGGCAACGGCTTTCGGGCTGCGCGCATCGGTATGAAAACGCAGCAGGCCGATACCCGCAGAGCAATAACGCAGGACCATCATCCGGAGATCACCGTCCGGCGTTCCCACCACCGGCACATGCATCGGTGATTTGCGGTCGCCCGCGGCGCGGGTCAGGTGTGCGGCCGCATCGGCCAGCACGGATTCAAGGGTTTCGAACATCCTGCCGCCCTTACACGCACCCGGCCGAAACCTGAACAAAGAACCCACTACCCCATTCACCATCGCGACAGGGCGAATCGCCTAGCGCTTGCAGCACGGTCGCCGCCGATGGTGCGGCGCGGTGAATGGAGAACGGCCATGGCCGCGAAGATGAAGTCGCTTGCCGGAAGGGTCAGTGCGCTGGCGCTGACGATTTCCGCCCTGGCCCTGCCTGCCACGGCCGAAGCGCAGCAACACGGACGCCGGTTCCGGGACGATGAGGCTGCCGGCAATCTGGGCGGCGATAACGATGCGCGCCGCGCGCCGCGCTCGGCCCCGACGGAAGACGGCGAACGCAGTTGGTCACGCCCAGCGCAAGTCGCTCCCCGCGCCGCTCCGGCGGCGGAGGATCAGCCGGGCCACGCAGCGCAGGCGCCCGGCTGGAACCGCAGTGCCGATCGGCGCGATGGCAGCGGCTGGAACGGCAACAGGCGCAGCTGGAACGATGGCCGCTCCGCCCGCCAGGATGACGGCCACTGGCGCGAGCGGGACCGCGAGGTCCGCCGCGAGGAAGACCGGCGCCAGGAATACCGGCGCGAAGACTATCGGCGCGATGGTGATCGCAGGTGGGACAATCGCGATGACCGCCAGCGCTATACCGCCGGCCGGGATTACCGCCGCTGGGACAACCGCTGGCGCGATAACCGGCGTTATGACTGGTATTCCTATCGCCGGACTTCACCCAGCACGTTCCGGAGCGGCCTCTATTACGCGCCATACCGGAACTACAGCTATCGCCGGCTGAGCATCGGGTTCTTCCTCGATTCGCTGTTCTATTCGAACCGCTACTGGATCACCGATCCGTGGCAGTATCGCCTGCCAGACGTTTACGGCCCCTATCGCTGGGTCCGCTATTATGACGATGCGCTGCTGGTGAACACCTACACCGGTGAGGTGGTGGACGTGATCTACAGCTTCTTCTGGTAGCGCTGCACAGGTAGCGGCCCGAGAGTGGACGGGCCGCACGGAGCCCCTGCCCGGCAACGGGTGGGGGCTCTCTGGTTTCAGCGTAGGAAGGGCACCATCCGCGCCAGCGTGCCATCCCGGTCAAGGAACTGGTGCTTCAGCGCGGCGGCAAGGTGCAGCCCAAGCAGGACCAGCATGGCCGTGGCCGTCACTTCATGCAGTTGATGGAACAGGCCGATCGTCGGCTTGTCCCAGCCCACCGGTAAGGCGGGGAAATCCGCCAGCCCGAACAGGCTGACCGGCTTGCCCTTGCTGAAGGCCGAATGCAGCCCCAGCCCGGCCAGCGGCACGGCCAGCATCAGGCCATAGAACAGCAGGTGCGTGACGCGGGCCAGCATGGCTTCCCAACCCTTGAGCGTTTCCAGCATGGCTGGCGGACGATAGACCAGGCGCCAGCCGATCCGGACCAGGGTGAGCAGCAGGATCACCACGCCGGTGGCCTTGTGATAGCCCATCATGACCATGCGCTGATCACGCGGCAGGTCTTCAGACGTCCAGGCACCGATGAAGTTGCCGATGATCAGAAGGGCGATCAGCCAGTGAAGGATGATCGCGCCGCGCGAATAGCGTGTTGCTTGTTCGGTTGTGCTCATGGAACAGCAGGTTGGCCCAAGGTTCCTCCGCCTGCAAGCAGCTTTTGCTTGCCCTGCTGCGCGGCGCGGCGATAGGCAGAACCGCATGGACTATCCCCCCTGCCCCAATCCGGACAAGGTTGCGCTGATGCGGCTGGGGGCGCACGTCCGGCGCCGGCTGGAAGCCGATCCGGCGGTCCACAAGGTGCCGGTCGAAGCCGCTGAAATCTGGACCTTGTCCGAATTTGTCAGCCCGGACG
This sequence comes from uncultured Novosphingobium sp., assembly GCA_963923805.1. Classification (GTDB taxonomy): domain Bacteria; phylum Pseudomonadota; class Alphaproteobacteria; order Sphingomonadales; family Sphingomonadaceae; genus Novosphingobium. Next base: position 2,269 of record CAWUNP010000109.1, read on the forward strand.
AATGCGACCAGCTGATCGCCATGGTCGATCGCACGGCCAAACCCTCGGCCGTGCTCGATCACGGCTATGCGTCTGACACCTGGCGCACCTCCTATTCGGGGGACGTCGATCGCAACGATCCCTTCGTGAAGATGATCGAGCGCAGGATCGATGACCTGCTGGGCATTCCGCACGAATTTGGCGAGACCATGCAGGGTCAGCGCTATGCCCCCGGCCAGGAATTCAAGCCGCATCAGGACTGGTTCTGGACCAAGGCGCCTTACTGGAAAACGGAGAGCAAGCGCGGCGGGCAACGCTCGATCACGGCGATGATCTACCTCAACGACGTGGCAGAAGGCGGCACGACCGACTTTCCCCGGATCGGCGTATCGATCCCGCCCCAGCGCGGCGCGCTGATCGTCTGGAACAACAGCTTGCCGGATGGCTCGCTCAACCAGGATACGCTCCACGCCGGGACCCCGGTGATCACGGGCACGAAGTACATCATCACCAAATGGTATCGCACCCGCAAATGGGGCTGATCCGCGCGGTCCTTGCAGCGACACTGACCTTCGGCGCCTTGGCCCCGGCGGCGGCGCAGCCCGTGACGGCGATGGGCACCCAGGCAGCCCGGCCGGATGAGGACGGGCGCCTGCTGGCCCTGCTCAACGGCTTTGCCCGCGCGCAGGAAGCGCTTGACCCGCTGGGCGCCATTGCCCGCGGCGACAACAGCAATCCGCAAAGCCTCCAGCGGCTCTACAGCGATGAACTGGCCGCGGCCCAACGCGCCGAACTGCGGCGCGAGCTGACGCTTGTCACGCGGATCGACCGCGCGCGGCTAAGCCCCGAACGGCAGCTGTCCTATGATGCCTTCCTGCAGGAGACCCGCGAGGCGCTGGGCTGGCTTTCGCCCGATATCATCGCGCTAACCGCGGTCCGGCCGTTCAACCATTTTCGCGGCCTGCATGAAGACTTCCCTTCGCTGCTGGGGCCGGGCGGCAGCCTGCCCTACCGCGACGAGCGCGATTACCGCCGCAACCTCGCCCTGCTCCGCGCCTTTCCCGCGGTGCTGGATCGCGCCGTTGCCCGCTTCCGTCAGGGCATGGCCAGCAGCGTGGTAGAAACCCGGCTGACCACGGTCAACATGATCGCCCAGCTGGATGAAGCCCTGGCCGCTCCCGCGGACGGATCCGTCTTTGCGGCTGCGCTGGCCGATATGCCCGAAACCATCCCGCCGGCGCGTCAGGCGCTGATCCGGGAAGACTGGCTGGGTGTCGTCAACGACACTGTGCTGCCTGCCTATCGCCGTCTGCGGCGCTTCCTGGCTGAGGAATACCTGCCGGCCGCGAGTGCCGAGCCCGGGATCGCTGCCATGAAGGGCGGCACCGGTCTCTATCGGCGCCTGATCCTGCACCACACCACCCTGCCGCTTGAGCCGGAAGCAATCCACGCGCTTGGTCTGGCCGAAGTGGCCCGGATCCAGGGCGAGATGGAACAGGTCAAGGACCAGTTCGGGTTCAAAGGCAGCCTCCCCGCCTTCTTCAATCAGATTCGCATCGATCCGCGGTTTCACCCGCGCTCCGCCGAAGATCTGGCCAATGGCTATGCCCGGGTCGCCCGCAGCGTCGATCTGCAGCTCCCCAACCTGTTCCTGCGCCTGCCCACCGGGCGGCTGACCATCGCCGCCTACCCGGCGGATCGCGGCAAGTTCGAGGCGGGCGGCTCCTATTCGCTCGGCTCGCCCGACGGCCGCCGGCCGGGGATGTTCTATTTCAACACCTATGACCTGCAGAGCCGCTTCCTCTCAGGCGTGACCACGCTTTACCTGCATGAAGGCGTGCCCGGTCACCACTTCCAGACCAGTCTGGCCGAGCAGGACCTCTCGCTCCCGGATTTCCAGCGCTTCGGTGACAACGCCGCCTATGTCGAAGGCTGGGCGCTCTATGCCGAAACGCTGGGCTATGAAATGGGGCTCTACAATGATCCCCTCCAGCACTGGGGCACCTTGGATGACGAGATGCTCCGCGCCATGCGGCTGGTGGTTGATACCGGGATCCACGCCAAGGGCTGGAGCCGCAGCCAGGCGATTGCCTATATGCTCGCCAATTCAGGCATGGGCCGCAGCGATGCCGAGGCCGAGGTCGATCGCTACATCGCCAACCCGGCCCAGTCGCTCAGCTACAAGATCGGCGGACTGACGATCCAGCGGTTGCGGCGCGAGGCCGAGGCAGCGCTGGGTCCGAAGTTCGATCTCAAGGCCTTCCACGAACAGGTTCTCGGCAGCGGCGTGCTGCCCCTGCCGGTGCTGGAAGGCAAGATCAGGCGCTGGATAGCGGCCAACCGCTAGTTCAGCCCAACGCCTCAGCGATCAGCTTGCGTGTGTTGGCAATGCCATAGAGCGCGATGAAGCTGCCCATGCGGGGGCCTTGCGGTGAACCCAGCAGGGTCTCGTAAAGGCACTTGAACCAGTCGCGCAGCTGCTCGAACCCGTAATGCGGATCCTTGCCGATCTCGTAGACCAGGTTCTGCAGCTCTTCCGCGGTGGCATCCTCGCTGGTCGCGGCCAGTTCCTCGTCCAGCGCGGCCAGGGCCTGGGCTTCATTGCCTTCCGGCTTGCGGCGCTGCAGCGTTGGCGCGATGAAATCGCGGTTATAGGCCAGCGCATTGGTGACCAGCTTGTCGAGCTGTGGGTGAGCGGCCGGATCGGCGTTCTCGACATAGTTGCCAAGGTAGGACCAGACCTGCTCGCGCGTCGCCTGTGCGCCCAGCACACCGACCAGGTTCAGCAGCAGGCCATAGGTGACGGGCAGCTTGTCGCCCGCGCCAACAGGGAGATTCCCCGCGGAGGCGGGGAACTCAGGCGAGAAAGCTTTACCGCCTGAGGCCCCCGCCTGCGCGGGGGCGCTAGCGCCAAGCAGGTGCCAGACCGGGTTGCCCAACTGCTGCTCGATCGGCTGTTCGGCCAGCTTTTCCCGGAACTGCCAGTATTCATCCACCGCGCGCGGGATGATGCCCACGTGCAGGCTCTTGGCGCTCTTGGGGTCGCGGAACAGGTAGAGGCCAAGGCTCTCTTCGCTGCCATAGGTCAGCCACTGTTCGATCGTCAGGCCGTTACCCTTGGACTTGGAAATCTTCTCGCCATTCTCATCCAAGAACAGTTCGTAGATCATCCCTTCCGGCGCACGGCCACCCAGCGCGCGGGCGATCTTGCCGCTTTCGCGCACGGAATCGGTCAGGTCCTTGCCGCACATTTCATAGTCGACACCCAGCGCGACCCAGCGCATCGCCCAGTCGACCTTCCACTGCAGCTTTGAATTGCCGCCCAGGATGCAACTTTCGACCATCTCGCCGTGGTCTTCGAAGCGGACCAGGCCGGCTTCGGCATCAACCACTTCGACCGGCACCTGTAAGACCCTGTCTCTTATACA
>CAWUNP010000110.1:0-5602 GCA_963923805.1 uncultured Novosphingobium sp.
AGGCGCGGCCCATCATGGGCGCCTTCGTGCATCATCAACCGGTGCACTTCCGGATGGCGCGAGACAAACCGAACGAACCGCTTCATTGCCGCGCGAATGCGGGTTTCGGGATCAAGGTCCTGATAGGCGCGGGTCGCCCCGCGGAATTCTTCGTATAGCAGGGCAAAGGCCCAGTCGACCGCAGCCTCCCACAAGGTGAGTTTGCTCGCGAAGTGATAACTGAGCAGGCCCTGGGCAACACCGGCTTCAGCCGCAATTTTGCGGGTCGATGTCCCCTCGAAACCGCGTTCGGCAAAGGCGCGCAAAGCAGCTTGGAGGATACGGTCGCGCGCATCGCCTTCAAGCGGTGCGGAGCGGGGGCGGCGATCTGGAGAAGCGTTCATCATTGATTTGTTGTTCAATTGAACAGTTTTAGTCAACAATCTGCCTACCGTGGTCATCTGGCACCCCATTCCGACAGCATATTGACCAGGACTCGCGCCAGCTCCTCCGGCGCAGACAGAAACGGCGAGTGATCCCAGTCGCGCTCGATCCGTCGTTCAATTCCTGCCCGGTCGGCCATCCAGCCTTGGTGGGCAGGAGAAATCGCATTATCCTTGCGGCAGAGCAGGTATGCGCGATGCGTCCCGGGTAGGACGTTGCCAGCAATGCGCTGCAAGGTCGGTAGGTTCGGTTGTGGCTGCAGCGCCGCGCTTGCCTCATCAGCGGCCGAATCCGTGCATTGATTGTAGAAGACTGCTGGAGCACGATCTTGCCGGAAGCGCGTCGCCCATAAACCCGGCAGGACGCTGGCTGGAACACCGCCCGCCTTGTCCGCCTTTGCCAAGGAAACTAGCGATTCCCCGCTCAAAGGCGCAAAGGCGCAAAGGTAGATCAGGCCCGAGACAATCTCTGGATAACGCGCTGCCGCTTGCGTGATTACTGCGCCGCCCATGCTGTGGCCGACGAGGACCGCTCGCCCATCAGGGGATGCGGCGGCGTCGCGAACCGCCCGGGCATAGCCGCCCAGCGCTGCTCGCCACATTTGGCTACGACGGGTGCCATGACCGGGCAGGTCCGGTGTGCGAACGGTATGGCCAGCCGCTTCTAGGATCGGTCGCAACAGCTTCCAGCATCTGGAATCATGCCATGCTCCGTGGACCAATACAATTGTTGCCATTGGCTTTCTCGCCCTCTCCTTGAATCACGATTCACATAAAACTTGCCAGTTGGCAAGATTTATTGTTCAAGTGACCAGCAGGTGATACCAAAGCGTCGAATCGAACGGCGGCTACGAGCTTGAAAAGGTTGGGGATCTGGAATGAACAGTGCGAAAGTCATCATTAGTTGCGCGGTTACCGGATCGATTCACACTCCTTCGATGTCCCCGCATCTGCCAATTACAGCAGAGGAAATTGCAGCCTCCGCACTGGAAGCGGCAGAGGCTGGCGCGGCCATCGTTCACCTGCACGCCCGCGACCCGCACGATGGTCGTCCGGACCAATCGCCCGAAGCGTTTGAGCCAATCCTTCGAGTGATCAAGCAGCGCTCAGACGTGGTCATCAACCTCACCACCGGCGGTTCGCCCTACATGCCGGTGACCGAGCGCGTGCGGCCCGCAGAGCATTGGCGCCCCGAAGTGGCGAGCATCAACATGGGCTCGATGAACTTTGCGCTGTTCCCCATGCTCAAACGCTACAAGCAGTTCCGCTTTGACTGGGAAGAGCCAATGCTCCGCGATTCTGAAGACTTGGTCTTTCGCAACAGCTTTCGCGACATCCGCTATGCGCTGGACACGCTGAACGCGATCGGGGCGCGTTATGAATTTGAATGTTACGATACGGCGCACCTCTATAACCTGCACCACTTCTGGCGCGAAGGACTGGTTCAGGCGCCCCTGTTCATCCAGACCTGCTTTGGCCTGCTTGGCGGAATCGGCACGCATCCTGAAGACGTAACCCACATGAAACGAACGGCAGACCGGCTGTTCGGGGACAACTACCGCTGGTCAGTCCTTGCCGCAGGGCAGGCGCAGATGCGCGTTGCGGCCATGGCGGCGTCCATGGGCGGCCACGTGCGGGTCGGTCTGGAAGACTCGTTGTGGATCGCGCGCGGCGAGCTCGCCCAGTCCAACGCAGAACAGGTCAGCCGGGTTCGCCAGGTCATCGAAGGGCTTGGTCTCGAAGTTGCAACTCCGGCCGAGGCACGTGAGATCCTTGCGCTCAAGGGCAGCGATAAGGTGGGTTTCTGACCATGTCGTTGGCCCGCTGCCATAACATTGCGGACCTGCGCCAGCTGGCATCGCGCAAGCTGCCTGCACCGATGTTCCACTACATCGACGGTGGTTCGGACGATGAGCAGACCTTGCGTCGCAACCGCGATGCCTTTGGACAGTACCGTCTGCTGCCTGAAGTGTTGGTCGATGTCGGCCAAGTCGATACTTCGGCAACGATTTTGGGCCGCAAGCTGGCGCTGCCATTTTTTCTGGCGCCGACTGGCATGTCGCGACTGTTCCACCATGACAAAGAGCTGGCCGTTGCCCGGGCGGCGCAAAAGGCCGGAACGATCTACTCGCTCTCGACCCTGGGCACGACTTCGCTGGAGGAAGTGGCGCGCGAAATCGACACCCCGCGGATGTTCCAGATTTACATCCTGCGCGATCGCGGGCTGACGCTGGAATTTGTAGAGCGCTGCCAGGCTGCAGGTTATGATGCGCTTTGCCTTACGGTTGACATGCCCGTGGCCGGCAACCGGGAGCGCGACCTGCGCACTGGCATGGTCATGCCGCCCCGGCTCACCGCATCAAGCCTCTTTAGTTTTGCCATGCATCCGGGCTGGTCGCTGCGCCTGCTGACGCATCCGCAGTTCCGTCTCGCCAATGTCGCGCACCGGGTCGATGCGCTGGGTGCGGGCGCAATGGGCCTGATCGATTACGTCAACAGCCAGTTCGACCGCTCGGTCACCTGGGCCGATGTCACATGGCTGCGCAGCAAGTGGGCGGGCAAGCTTGTAATCAAGGGCATCCTATCTCCCGAAGATGCCGCCCGCGCGCGGGATTGCGGGGTGGATGCGGCAATGATCTCGAACCACGGAGGGCGGCAGCTCGACGGCGCGCCAGCGCCGGTCGAAATGTTGCGCCCGATCCGCGACCGCATCGGGAGCGACATGGAACTGATCGTCGACGGCGGCATCCGCCGCGGCACCGACATCGCCAAAGCCCTGGCGTTGGGGGCCGATGCATGTTCGATCGGCAAGGCCTACCTCTATGGCCTTGCTGCCGGGGGCGAACAGGGCGTTGCCCGCGCAATCGAATTGCTGAGCGCCGAACTGGTGCGAACCATGGCTCTACTGGGCTGCGCCAGTGTGGACGACATTGCAGCGCGGCACGTTCTGGGCAGCGCCGATCTCAACGAACAACCACAAGCAGGGAAAGGGGATAACTGATGCAGATCGAGCATTATACAGTAGGGGACATTTTTGTCCGGCGGTTCAAAGCGGAAAATCCGCGATATGCATTGCTAATCAGTCACGGCATCGGCGCGCATTCCGGCATCTACAACAAGTTTGGCGCCTATCACGGAGCGCGCGGCGGGGAAGTGTGGGCCTATGATGCGCCGGGCCATGGCCTTTCCACCAATACCCGGCCGCGTGGCCAGTTCGACTTTCCCGAATGGGTCCAAGCCTGCATCGACGTTGCAACCGATATCAAGAACCTCACCGGCCTAAAGGTTATCGGGGTCGGGTCAAGCCTGGGCGTTGCCGCAACTTACAGTGCGCTGCATGCGGATGTGTTCGACGGAGCGGTGCTGATGGGTTCTGCTGCGGTTCCAGGTGGAAACTGGATGCCCAAGGACCACCCCTATCGCGCACCCGACGTGGCCAAGGTGGCCAAATTGCTCGGCCGCACCCTGCGCTTTGACATCATGCGTGCGATCGATTTCGAGAAGGACTACGGCTTTCCGGGGGCAGCGGATCAGCGCCGGTTCGATGCACTCAACCTCGACAGTTACGACTTTGCTTCGTTGGTCAGCATGTTCGCTTATGACCCTGTCGTTCCGCCTGAACAGAACACCAAGCCGATCCTGTACGCCTATGGCGCAGACGATGAAATGACCCCGGTGGCCGCTGTCGAACAATGCGCGAAGGGTATATCCGGCCCGGTCCGCTTCGAAGTCATTCCGGGCGGAAAGCATCAACTGATGCTCTTCAACACCGAAGTTTTCTCAGATCTTGTCGAAGAGTGGATCGCACCGATCCTCCAGAATTGAAAGGAACCAGTCATGGCAGCACTTCGTCCGAATGGCATGCATCACATTGCCATCACTACCGCCAATATTAAGGGCCAGATCGAATACTTCAGCGACGTTTTGGGGGCTCGTCTAGTCGGATTCTACTGGATGCACGGCACGGAAGGTAAATTTCACGCATTTCTGGAGCTGAGCGCATCGTCCACCGTTGCACTAGTCTATGGCCCTGAAATCAAAGACATCCCCTCCACTCTGGATGTAACGCACGCCCGCACACCAGGACATCCGTGCGCACCGGGCACACTGCAGCATTTTGCCTTCAACGTGGACAATGAAGAGCAACTTCTCGCCATGCGAGATCGCATCCGTTCGCGCGGGATCGTAGTGTTTGGGCCGATCGATCACGGGATGTGCAAGTCGATCTATTTCGCCGGCCTAGAAGGGTTAAACCTCGAAGTCTCGACCTCGAAGGTCGCAATCGACCCACAGGTTTGGATCGATCAGGAAGTGGTCGAACTGGCTGGTATCACGCCGGAAGAGCTGGCCCGCTATAAGAACCCGTCCGAGCTCGACGTTCCGCTCGGTTCGGTCGCGCAGCCAGCCTGGGACAAGAGCAAGCCGCACATGGCCTATGACCCCGAAGTTTACGCAGGGATGCTCTCTATGGGCGATGCTCAGCTTAGCGACGCGAACGATTTCGCAGCCCCTCCGGCCAATCCTGCGCCTTAATCTCGTGACGGCCCTCTCTCCGCGACACGAGTCTGGCGGCCCGGTGCTTGTAACCGGTGCCGCCAGAGGTTTAGGCGCAGCTATTGCGATCGCACTGGCTAAAAACGGAATCGAGCCAATCTTACTTGGCCGTAACAATCACAGCCTTGAAGCAACGGCTTTTGTTGTAAGCGAATATTTAGGAAGGCAATCTCGTTCGATTTCAGCTGATGTGTCCAATTGGCTAGAATTGAAAAACTCGATCAATGCAGTTCTTGTTCCTGACGAAACATTTTCAGGACTAGTCAACAACGCTGGAATTATTGAGCCAATTAGCAGGATAGAAGATTGTGATCCTGCGGCTTGGGCTCACTGTATTCAGGTAAACCTGATCGGTTCGTTTAACGTCTTGCGCGCTTGTCTCCCTAAAATTGCTGCAGGCGGCCGAGTAGCAAATATTTCTTCTGGAGCTGCTGAGGCAGAGCATGCGGGCTGGAGTGCCTATGCAGCCAGCAAGGCGGGGCTGGAGCGCCTTAGCGCTACACTCGCTAACGAGCGCCCAGATCTAGGTGTTTACGCTGTTCGCCCTGGGGTGACGGATACTGGAATGCAGGCAGAAATTCGCGCTTCGACAGTCGACAATGCAATCCGACGCTTGAAGAAAGATG
>CAWUNP010000111.1:0-5587 GCA_963923805.1 uncultured Novosphingobium sp.
GCCCACGCCCACGCCCACGCCCACGCCCACGCCTACGGGAACACCTACCCCCACTCCGACGCCCACTCCGACGCCCACGCCGACACCCACTCCGACCCCTACGCCGTCACCGACGCCCACGCTGGGCATTTTCTTCCAGACCAGCGAGTACAACCGCTCGAGCGGACCGCAACAGCATGGCGCGCTGACGCCGTGGTCGGCCGGGTACAGCGGCAAGGGCGTGACGATCGGGTTCGTGGACACCGGTATCGATAGCGACAGCCCCGAATTCGCGGGTCGGCTGTCGACCGCGTCAGCTGACGTTGCCGGCAGCCGCGGGCTTGATAATCCGGATAGTGACCACGGCACCAACGTAGCGATGGTGGCCGCCGCGGCGCGTGATGGGCTTGGCATTCTGGGCATGGCCTATAACGCAATCATTGCCATGTTCCGCGCCGATACGGCGGGGACCTGCGCCACCAAGGATCCGAACGATCCCAAGAGCGGCTGCAGTCTGGCTGATTCCGCCATTGCCCAAGGGATCGACCGCGCGGTTACCGCCGGGGCCAAGGTAATCAATCTATCGCTGGGCGGCTCCAACCCCAGTTCGGCCGTGCGGCTGGCCATTGCCCGGGCGGCGCGCGCCAATGTGGTTGTGGTGGTGGCTGCGGGCAATGATGGTGCGTCCACGGAAGCCGGAGTTGATCCCAACAATCCGGATCCCTTCGCCACCGGCTTGCGCCAGGCCGGCAGCGGCAATGTGATCATCGCCGGGTCGATCGATAGCGCCAACGTGATCTCGTCGTTTTCGAACCGTGCCGGAACAGAGGCCACCTGGTATCTCTCGGCGCGCGGCGAGAAGGTCTGCTGCGTCTACGATAACGGGGTGCTCAAGATCACCACCGATGAAACCGGCGCCCGGTTCCAGTATGTCTTTTCCGGCACCAGCTTTGCCGCACCGCAGATTTCAGGGGCGGCGGCCCTGCTGATCCAGGCCTTCCCCAACCTGACCGCGACCCAGGTGGTCGATCTGCTGCTGCGCACGGCTCGCGATGCGGGTGCTCCCGGGACCGATTCGACCTATGGCCGCGGCATCCTCGATCTGACAGCGGCCTTTGCACCCAAAGGGACCACTTCGATCGCCGGCATGGCGATCCCGGTCCCGGTTGATGATACGACCGGGGTCACCTCTACCCCGATGGGCGATGCCGGGACACGGGCCGGTTCGATCGAGACGGTCGTGCTTGATAGCTACCAGCGCGCCTTCGGGATGGATCTGGGGGCCGGGCTGCGATCAGCGCAAGTGCCGCCGCGGCTGGGTCCGGCGCTGGAGAGCAACAATCGCAACCTTTCGCTCGGCGGCGGCAAGGTGGCCCTGGCTTTCTCGGTCGACGCGACCGGACGGATCGCGAAGCTGCCGTGGACCGGCCAGCTGCGGCTCAGCCGTGAGCAGGCCGAGCAGGCCCGGGTGCTGGCGGCGCGCGCCGTGCTGCAACTTTCACCGGGACGCAAAGTGGGCTTTGCCTTCGAACAGGGTGCCGACGGGCTGGTTGCCCAGTTGCAGGGGCGCAACCAGCCGGCCTTCCTGATCGCACGCTCGCCGCTTGATGACCTGGGCTTTGGCGCTTCGGGCCAGACCAGCTTTGCAGCGCGCGAGAGCCTTGGCCGCTGGGGCCTGACTATCAGCGGTGAACACGGCTCGGCCCAGGCTGCTGCGCGGGTCAACCTGGCCAGTTCGGCCTCTGGCCGCCTGCCCGGCGTTCCGGCTTCGCGGATCGGGCTTTCCCTTGATCGCCAGTTCGGGCCGCTGGATGCGGTGCTGGGCGCCTCGTGGCTGATCGAACGCGATTCCGTGCTGGGTGCGCGCTTCCACCAAGGCTTCGGCGCCAGCGGCGCTGACAGCCTGTTCCTTGACGCCAGCGCCGGCTTGCGGCTTTCGCCAGCCTGGCGCCTGGGGGCCGCCTGGCGCAGCGGGTTCACCCGGCCGCACGCCGGCGGGATCGTGACGGCTGGATCGCGGCTGACCTCTTCCGCTTGGGCGATCGACGCGGAGCGGACCGGGATCTTCGCGGCCGATGACAGCCTGGCGCTGCGTCTGTCCCAGCCGCTGCGGATCGAGAGCGGCGGCCTCTTGCTCAATCTGCCGATCGATTATTCGTACACTACGCTCAGCCCGGTCTATGGCCAGCGCCTGCTCTCGCTGGCGCCCAAGGGGCGGGAGCAGGATGTCGAGCTGGTCTGGCACGGTGCGCTGTGGAAGGGCACGGCCATGGCCAGTCTCTACTATCGCAAGGATCCGGGCCACTACGCCGCGCTGCCGGATGATCGCGGCGTGGCGATTAGCTGGAACCGCCAGTTCTAGACAGCCGCTGCCAGTCCCGGCATTGCTGGGGGATGACGCAAGCTGTTTCACAAACCCCACGGGCGCTGGAAGGCGTCAAGGTGCTGGACCTGTCGCGGGTGCTGGCCGGGCCGTGGTGCACCCAGATCCTGGCCGACCTTGGTGCCGAGGTGCTGAAGGTCGAGCATCCGGGGCGTGGTGACGATACGCGCGCCTGGGGGCCGCCCTTCCTGAAGCTGCTCGATGGCAGCGATGATAGCCAGGAAAGCGCCTATTACCTCTGCACCAACCGCAACAAGCGTTCGGTAGCGATTGACCTTGCCGCGCCAGAGGGTTCGGCGCTGATCAGGCGGCTGGCGGCCGAAGCGGACATCCTGGTCGAAAACTTCAAGGTGGGCGGCCTGGCCAAGTACGGGCTCGACTATGCCATCATCGCCGCGATCAATCCGCGGATCGTCTATTGCTCGATCACCGGGTTCGGCCAGACCGGCCCCTATACCAAGCGCGGCGGCTATGATTTCGTGGCCCAGGGCATGGGCGGCTTCATGTCGGTTACCGGGGAGGAGCACGGCGGCCCGCTGCGTGCTGGGGTGGCCATGGCCGATCTTTCGACCGGCAATTTCGCGGCGATCTCGATCCTGGCGGCACTGCGCCATGCCGAGCGGACCGGCGAGGGGCAGCAGATCGATATCTCGTTGCTCGATACGCAAATCGCGATGATGGCCAATCAGGGGTCAAGCTATCTTGTCGGCGGGGTCGCGCCGGGGCGCCTGGGCAATCGCCACCCCACCGTGGTCCCATACACCACCTTCAATGTGGCTGATGGCGTGCTGATCATCGCGATTGGCAATGACCTGCAATTCCGCGCCTTCTGCGCGGAGATGGGCGTGCCCGAACTGGGCACCGATCCGCGCTTTGCCCTGGCCCGCGACCGGCTGGTCAACCGCGAGGCGATCGAGGCGCTTGTCGCTGATCTGATCAAGGGCCAGACCCGCGATGCCCTGATCGCGCGGCTGGAAGCCGCCGGGGTGCCGGTAGGCCCGGTGAATACGCTGGAAGACGTGTTCAACGATCCCTTCGTCGCAGCGCGCGGAACCTTGCACCACTTCGTGCGCGAAGACGGGGTGGAGATCCCGTCGGTCGCCTATCCGGGCAAGTTGTCGCGGACGCCCGCGCAGTTCGACCGGTGCCCGCCCCGCGTGGGCGAGCATGGCCGCGAACTGCTGGCCGAATGGCTGGGGGTTGATGAGGCCGAATTCACCGCCCTGGCCGCGGCCGGAGCGGTGAAGGGCTGATTACATCCCGGCGCGCTTGGCGAATTCGGTGGCGCGATCAACCAGCGGCTGAACTCGTTCCGACTGCGCCTTGGCATGGGCCGAACTGGCGGTGCCATCGATCACCCGCTTCTTGATGCCCTGCAGAATGCCGGCAAGGCGGAAGAAGTTGTAGGCGAACAGCCAGTTCATGTCGGGCAGGCTGGTCCGGCCAGTTGCGGCGCAATAGCGCTCAACCACTTCCTCCAGCTCGGGAATGCCTAGCGCCTTGCGATCAAGGTCCTGCACGCCTGAGCGGCCGCCGTTTTCAGTGACCCAGGCCATGCAGACATAGGAGAAATCGCCCAGCGGATCGCCCAAGGTCGAAAGCTCCCAATCGAGCACGGCGAGCACTTCGGGCTTATCCTTGGCCCAGATCATGTTGTCGATCCGGTAGTCCCCGTGGACCACGCTGGTGCGGGTCTGTTCGGGCAGGGTCTGCGGCAGCCATTCGATCAGGCGCTCCATGTCCGGCATATGCTCGGTTTCGGAGAGCTTGTACTGCTTGGTCCAGCGATCAACCTGGCGGCCGAAGTAGTTACCCGGCTTGCCATAGTCCGTCAGGCCAACGGCTTCGACATCGACATTGTGCAGCGCGGCCAGGGTATCGATCATCGCGAAATAGGTATCGCGGCGGTATGCGGGCGCGGCCCCGGGCATGGCGCCGTCCCAGATCGTTTTCCCGTCGACCATGTCCATGATGTAGAACCACGATCCGACCACGCTATCGTCGGTGCACAGGCCGAACTGCCGCGCCGCCGGGAAGCCCGCCTTGTTGAGCGCGTTCTGCACCTTGTATTCGCGGTCTACCGCATGGGCGCTGGGCAGCAGCGGGCCAAACGGCTTGCGCCGCAGCACATAATTGCCGCTCGCCGCTTCGATCTTGTAGGTCGGGTTGGATTGCCCGCCCTTGAACTTGGTCAGGTGCAGCGGACCCTGGAAGCCCGTGACATTCGCCCGCATCCACTCAGTCAGCCTGGCTTCGTCGAGCCGGTCGGCACCTTCGGGTTCGACCGTGCCGACAAAGGCCTCGTCCGCGTTGATCGCTTCGGTCATGCTGCGGTCCTTACTGGTCGAAAACGATCACCGAGCGGGCCGAATGGCCGCCCTTCATCTTTTCGAAGCCCTCGTTGATCTGCGACAGCGGGATCCGTTCGGCGATGATCGTGTCGAGATCGAGCAGGCCGCGCATGTAGAAATCGACCAGGCGCGGCATGTCGACCGGGAAGTGGTTCATGCCCATGATCGCGCCCTGCAGCTTCTTGCCCGAAAGCAGGTCCATCGCGCTGAGACCAACCTGGTGGTTCAGCGGCATCATGCCCAGGATCGTGGCGGTGCCGCCGCGGCGCAGCGACTTGACCGCCAGCTCGCCCGAGGCCGGCCGGCCGACGGCTTCGATCGCGTGATCGACCCCGCCCTTGGTCAGCTCGACGATCTGCGCGGCGGCATCGTCGGCCATGGCATCAACCGTGTGCGTCGCGCCCAGCTTCATCGCCAGTTCGCGCTTTTCCGGGATCGGATCGGCGGCAATGATCTTGCCCGCCCCGGCAATCTTGGCGGCATTGATCGTGGCCAGGCCAACGCCCCCGCAGCCGACCACGGCCACGGTTTCGCCCGGGGTAACCTTGCAGGCATTGAAAATGGCACCGGCGCCGGTGGTCACTGCGCAGCCGATGACCGAGGCGCGGTCGAGCGGCATTTCCGGATCGATCCGGGTGCAGGCGTGTTCGTGGATCAGCATCATTTCGGCAAAGGCCGAAAGGTTGAGCATTTGCGCCACCGGCGTGCCATCGGTGCGTGACAGGCGCGGTTCGCTGCCGGGTGCACGGCGGGTGTCACCACCCAGGCACAGTGCCATGCGTCCGGTCACGCAGAATTCGCAGTGGCCGCAGAAGGCCGAGAGGCAGGTGACCACCGCATCGCCCACCTTGACCGTGCGCACTTCGCTGCCGAC
>CAWUNP010000112.1:0-5549 GCA_963923805.1 uncultured Novosphingobium sp.
CGTCAGATGTGTATAAGAGACAGGATTGTCACCACCTCGCCCGACGTCACCGTTTCAACCAACCTCGGCGCTTTCGTCAACCAGCGCGGGCTGTTCCGGCGGCAGGAGCTGAAAGACGTCTTCGCCGGGCACAAGATCCCCAGCCCCCAGAAGTGGGCCGGTCATGAAGCGGGCCAGCACATCGAGCTGGGTATTGCCGAGAATAACCTGTTCCTGATGCTGGCCGCGTTGGGCCTGGCCGCGCCGCTGTTCGGTGAACGGCTGCTGCCGGTCGGCACGGTCTATGATCCCTTCATCGCCCGCGGGCTCGATGCGCTGAACTACGCCTGTTACCAGGATGCGCGCTTCCTGCTGGTGGCAACGCCATCGGGCCTGACACTGGGGCCGGAAGGCGGCGCGCACCAATCGATCAACACCCCGCTGATCGGCATGGGCCAGCCCGGCCTGACCCATTACGAACCCGCCTTTGCCGATGAGCTGGCGCTGTTCATGCACCGCGCCTTTGCCGAAATGCAGGCGGCCGACGGCGGCTCAACCTATCTGCGGCTATCGACGCGGGTCATTGACCAACAGCCACGCACCGATAGCGCATGGGAGTCCGATGCGCTTGCTGGCGGCTATTGGCTGCGCCAACCGGCCCCGGGCGCGCGCGCCGCGATTGCCTTTTCCGGCGCGATCGCACCTGAAGCGATTGCCGCCTGGGAGCAGCTGGCGGATGACCTGCCTGGCCTCGGCCTGCTTAATGTCACCTCGCCCGATCTGCTCCATCGCGGCTGGTCCGCCGGGCAGGCCGCGCGCTGGCAGGGCGGCACGCGCCAGCCGAGCCATGTCGAAACGCTTGTCGCCCCGCTTGCGGCGGATGCCGGGATTGTCACCCTGCTTGATGGCTCGCCGGCTGCGCTATCCTGGCTGGGCGGCGTGCGCGGTCATCGGATCAGCCCGCTGGGGGTTGATCGCTTTGGCCAGACCGGAGACCTGCCAGACCTGTACCGCACCTATCGGCTTGATGCCGATGCCGTGGTAGAGGCTATGGCCGAACTGCTGCTGCCCTAACCCGCCTTCATGGCCGCATGGGCCGCCAAAGCGCGAGCCCGGCCAGCGGCATGGTCAACGATCTTGGCCGGATAGCCGCGCGGGCGCAGCAGGCCGGGATCGTGGATCTCGCCATCGCCCAGCCGGGCGAGTTCCGGCACCCATTGGCGGATATAGCCGGCCGCGTCGAACTTCGGGCTCTGCGTCAGCGGCGCCATGATCCGCACGAACATGTTGGCATCCACGCCTGATCCGGCGCTCCACTGCCAGTTGACGGCGTTCTGGCCGTAATCGGCATCGACCAGCGTGTCCCAGAACCACTCCTCGCCCCGGCGCCAGTCGATCAGCAGGTGCTTGATCAGGAACGAAGCAACGATCATTCGCACCCGGTTGTGCATCCAGCCGGTCGCCCACAGTTCGCGCATCCCGGCATCGACAATCGGATAGCCGGTGCGCCCCTGCTGCCAGGCCTGCAAGTCCGCCGCCGCCTCTGGCCCGGAGCGCCAGGGCAGGCGATCAAACTCGTCCTTGTAGGATCGGGCACCATAATCCGGGAACTGGTGGATCACATTGGCGGCATAGTCGCGCCAGCCCAGTTCCCCCAGGAACACATCGACCGAACCGCCCGCATCGGCCACCCCGTGCCAGACCTGCGCAGGCGAGATTTCCCCGAAATGGAGGTGCGGCGAAAGGCGCGAGGTGCCCAGCATCGAGGGCAGGTTGCGGCGCTCGGAATATTTTGCAGCGCGGCGGGTGAAGGTTGCCAGGCGTTCAGCCGCACCCGCCTCGCCCGGGGTCCATTCAGCGCGCATGCCGCCTGCCCAATCGAGCTTGCTGGGTAGCAGGTCCCAATCGTCCAACCGGTCGCTGGCCGGCCAACGCTCCGGCGCCGACAATTGCGGCGCGGGCAGCGGCGGGGCCGGCGGCATCCGCTCCTGCAAGGCGCGCCAGAACGGCGTGTAGATCTTGAACGGCGTGCCACCCCCCGTCAGCACTGATCCCGGCGGGGCGAGGTAGACCCCGTGATGCAAAGTCAGGTCCAGCACCTTGGCCACGGCCCGCTCGGCATTGCGCCACCAGGGCTCGACATGGTCCATGGCATGGACGGCCCGCGCGCCCGTCTCCGCCGCCAGCGCCGCCAGCACATCCTCGCACTTGCCCCGGCGCAGGATCAGCCGCGAACCGGCCGCACGCAAATCGGCATCAATGCTGGCAAGCGAATGGCGCAGCCACCACCGGCTCGCCGCACCCATCCGGCGGCGGTTCGGGGTCTCATCATCCAGCACATAGACCGGAATCACCGGCCCCTGCGCGGCAGCGGCCCGGAACGCGGGTTGATCAGCCAGCCGCAGATCGCGGCGCAGCCAGACGATGATCGGCGCAGTCATGCGCCGGCCATCACGCTCCGGCACCGTCCCAACAAGCTGGCCTTTGGTCCCGCGTTGGCGCCTGTCCGCACAAACTCACGCAAAGACGCAAAGACGCGAAGAGGCGGCGTTCGGACTGCGCTCAATTGTGATTGCTAACGATGCGCTGGAGACCGCCCTTGAATGTCGGCTGCCCAAAATTCATCAACAGGCCGAGCGGCAGCTTGAGTAACCGCAGGTAAGTGAGAACCTGCTTCGCGTGGACCAAATTTACCTTCTCGGTCGATTTGAGCTCGATCAGCAGTCGATCTTCAATAATCAGATCGGCCCTGAATGCGTTGTCAACGACAACGCCCTTGAACTTGATTGGCACAGATACTTGCGCAGCGACTGACAGTCCGCGCTCGCGCAGACTGGCCAGCATCAAGGCCTGGTAAACAGACTCAAGCAGTCCTGGCCCGATCTCGCGGTGGATATGAAAACCACAATCCACCGCCACTCGGGCCAACGCTTCGATTTCCTCCAGACGCGACATCTTCGCGCCTTTGCGTCTTTGCGTGATAAAATCAATTATTCACTTGAACTTACAGGTCCGGCCCACCCTCGGCCACGGTCCAGGTCTGCCCCTTGGCGAGCAGCTTGGCGAGGTTGGGTTCCTTGCCGGCCACGGCCTTTTCACGCTCTGCCATGACGGCTGCTTCGAAGGTCGGGCGTGGATCGTCGTAGAGCACGCCCAGCGCCATCGGGAACGGGCCGAACGGCATTTCGACCAGCATGTGTGCGATCGAGCGGTTGGTCACGTCATGGACGATCACGCCCGCCGCCTGCCAATCGCCATCGACCACGTCGACCACCTTGAGCGTCAGCTTGTCGGCATCAAGGGCAATGCCCTTCTCGCCCTTGGCGAACAGCATCGGTTCCCCGTTTTGCAGCCACAGCTGGCGGTCTTCCGCACCCTTGGGGGCGGCGAAGTCTTCGAACCGGTCCTTGTTGTAGACGATGCAGTTCTGGAAGATCTCGACAAAGGCCGCGCCCTTGTGGCGATAGGCAGCCTTGAGCACGTCCGGCAGGTGCTTTGACACGTCAAACCCGCGGGCGATAAAGCGCGCACCGGCACCCAGCGCAAAGGCGCAGGGGCTGGCCGGGCGGTCCACCGAACCGAGCGGCGTGGTCGGGCTGGTGGTGCCTTCACGGCTGGTGGGCGAATACTGGCCCTTGGTCAGGCCGTAGATCTCGTTGTTGAACAGCAGGATCTGGCAATCGAGGTTGCGGCGCAGCACGTGCATCGTGTGGTTGCCACCGATCGACATACCATCGCCGTCACCGGTCACCAGCCAGACATCGAGCTGCGGATTAGCCAGCTTGATACCCGTAGCGAAGGCCGGAGCACGGCCGTGGATCGTGTGGAAGCCATAGCTCTCCACGTAATAGGGGAAGCGGCTGGAGCAGCCGATGCCCGATACGAACACGGTGTTGGCCGGGTCTGCGCCCAGTTCCGGCAGGGTGCGCTGCACCGCCTTGAGGATCGCATAGTCCCCGCAGCCGGGGCACCAGCGGACTTCCTGGTCGGTTTCCCAGTCCTTGAGGGTGGTGGTGATGGGCGTGATCGCGTTCATGGTCGTCCTCTCGGGGCAACAACGCCAAGGCGTCAGCCCAAAGCTCCTTCGATGGCAGCTTCAATTTCGGCAATGGTGAATGGCTGGCCGCTGGTCTTGGTCAGCGGCTTGGCATCGACCAGGAACTGGTCGCGCAGCACGGTCTTGAACTGGCCGGTGTTCATTTCGGGCACCAGCACCTTGTCATACCCCTTCAGCAGTTCGCCCAGGTTCTGCGGCAGCGGCCAGATGTGGCGGACATGAATGTGGCTGACGTCCAGCCCCTTGGCGCGGGCGCGGCCCACGGCCTGATGGATCGGGCCATAGGTGCTGCCCCAGCCAACCACGGCCAGCTTGCCACCCGGATTGCCCAGGCAGACATCCTGATCGGGGATCGACCGGGCAATGCCATCAACCTTAGCCTTGCGGGCGTCGGTCATCGCCTGGTGGTTGGCCGGCGAATAATCGAGGTGGCCGGTATCGACCGCCTTCTCGATCCCGCCGATGCGGTGCATCAGGCCCGGCGTGCCCGGCTTGATCCACGGGCGGGCGCCCTTGGCATCGCGCTTGTAGGGCAGCAGGGTGTCACCGGCGTTCTTTTCCGCCAGGAACGAAACCGGAAATTCCTTGTAACCCGCGGGATCCGGGACCTTCCACGGCTCTGCCGCATTGGCGATGTAACCATCGGTCAGCAGGATCACCGGGGTCATGTATTCCACCGCGATCCGGCAAGCCTCGATCGCGCATTCAAACGCGTCAGACGGGCTGCGCGCCGCCACCACCGGGATCGGCGCATCGCCGTTGCGGCCATAGACCGCCTGGTAAAGGTCAGACTGTTCGGTCTTGGTCGGCAGGCCGGTCGAAGGGCCGCCGCGCTGCGAATTGACGATCACCAAGGGCAGCTCGGTCATCACCGCCAGGCCCATCGCCTCACCCTTGAGCGCGATGCCCGGGCCAGAGCTGGAGGTTACCCCCAGCTGGCCGGCATAGCTGGCGCCAATCGCGGCACAGATTGCGGCGATTTCGTCTTCCGCCTGGAAGGTGGTGACGCCGAATTCCTTCAGCCGCACCAGCGCATGCAGGATCGAGCTGGCCGGAGTGATCGGATAGCCGCCGAAGAACATCGGCAGGTGCGCCAGCTGGGCGCCCGCAACCAGGCCCAGCGCAACAGCATCGGCACCGGTGATGGTGCGATAGAGCCCAGCCGGGGTCGGGACCGGGCCAAGGTGCAGCTTCTTGACGTGTCCGCCCAGTTCGGCCGTTTCGCCATAGGCATGGCCGGCATTCAGCGCCGCCACGTTGGCATCGGCCAACACCTGGTTCTTGGCGAACTTCTGGTTCAGCCAGTCAATCAGCGGCTGGCGATCGCGGTCGAACATCCACAGCGCCAGGCCCAGCGTCCACATGTTCTTGCAGCGCAGGGCTTCCTTGTTGCCCAGGCCGAACGGCTTGACCGATTCCAGCGTCAGCGCCGAAATGTCGAAAGCCAGTACCTGCCACTTGGCCAGGCTGCCATCTTCGAGCGGATTGACCTCGTACTTGGCCTTTTCAAGGT
>CAWUNP010000113.1:0-5542 GCA_963923805.1 uncultured Novosphingobium sp.
GCGCGCCGTTCGACCTGACCGAGGCAGAAAGCGAGCTGGTGGCCGGTTACCAGACCGAATACTCGTCGATGAGCTTCGCGCTCTACTGGCTGGGTGAATATGCCAACGTCCTGCTGATGTGCGCGCTGAACGCCGTGTTGTTCTGGGGTGGCTACCTGCCGCCGCTGGATATTCCAGTGCTCTATCTGGTGCCGGGCTGGTTGTGGCTCTTCGCCAAGATCTTCTTCTTCTTTTTCGTCTTCTCCTGGGTAAAGGCTACGGTCCCGCGCTATCGCTATGACCAGCTGATGCGCCTGGGCTGGAAGGTGTTCCTGCCGGTTTCGCTGGGCTTCGTTGTCCTGGTCAGCGGCTATCTGATGTTCACGAGGTACGGCGCATGAGTGTCGCGCAGCTCATCAAGAGCTTCACCCTTTGGGAATTCCTGAAGGCGCACTGGCTGACCCTGAAGTACTTCTTCAGGCCCAAGGCGACCATCAACTATCCCTTCGAGAAGAACCCGCTGAGCCCGCGCTTCCGCGGTGAGCACGCGCTGCGCCGCTATCCCAACGGGGAAGAGCGCTGCATCGCCTGCAAGCTGTGTGAAGCGGTCTGCCCGGCGCAGGCGATCACGATCGAGGCCGAACCGCGCGATGACGGCAGCCGCCGTACCACGCGGTATGACATCGACATGACCAAGTGCATCTACTGCGGCTTCTGCCAGGAAGCCTGCCCGGTTGATGCGATCGTTGAAGGGCCGAACTTCGAATACGCGACCGAAACGCGCGAAGAACTGCTTTACGACAAGGCAAAGCTGCTGGCGAACGGGGACAAGTGGGAGCGCGCAATCGCCGCTAACCTTGAAGCCGATGCGCCGTACCGGTAGGGGGCCGCGGCAATGATCCAGGTGCTAACCTTCTACCTGTTCGCAGGTATCATGATCGCGGCGGGGGCCTTCACGATCCTCGCCCGCAATCCGGTCCATTCGGTGCTGTGGCTGATCGTGGCGTTCTTCAACGCTGCGGGCCTGATGGTGCTGGCCGGGGCCGAATTCATCGCCATGCTGCTGGTGATCGTCTACGTTGGTGCGGTTGCCGTGCTGTTCCTGTTCGTGGTGATGATGCTCGACATCGATTTCGCCGAACTGCGCGCCGGGTTCATCAAGAACTTCCCGCTGGGGCTGGCCGTCGCGATCGTGCTGCTGGCCGAGATCGTGCTGGGCATGGGGGCTTATCAGGCCGGTTCGCTCAAGCTCGGTACGCCAGATGGCACTGCCGCCGCCGTGGCGGGTGCATCGAACATCAAGTCGATCGGTGCGCTGCTCTATGGCAAGTACCTGTTCTTGTTCGAAGCGGCCGGGATCATCCTGCTGGTCGCGATGACCGGCGCAATCGTGCTGACCCATCGCCAGCGCGGCGGGGTGCGCGGCCAGAACATTGCCAAGCAGGTTGCGCGGCGTCCTGAAGAGGCCGTGGTCAACACGCAGCCGGAAGTGGGCAAGGGGGTCCAACTCTGATGATCGGCGTTGAACATTACGTAGTCGTCAGCTCGATCCTGTTCGTGCTGGGCGTTTTGGGGATCTTCCTCAACCGCAAGAACGTCATCGTCATCCTGATGGCGATCGAACTGATCCTGCTGTCGGTGAACCTCAACCTCGTCGCCTTCAGCAGCTTTCTGCATGACCTGACGGGCCAGATCTTCGCCATGTTCGTCTTGACCGTGGCCGCAGGTGAAGCGGCCATCGGTCTTGCGATCCTGGTGATCTACTTCCGCCGCCGCGGCACCATTGCCGTTGACGACGTCAACCGGATGAAGGGGTAAGCATCCGTGGATCCGATCCTCTTCATCGTCTTCCTGCCGCTGCTGGCCGCGCTGATCGCGGGGCTGGGCAACCGCATGATCGGCAATGTCCCGGCCAAGCTGGTGACCACCGCCGGCCTGTTCGCATCCTGCGCGCTGTCGTGGCCGATCTTCCTGAGCTTCCTGGGTGGCCATGCGGAAGCCCACGTGGTGCCGGTGTTGCACTGGGTGCAGTCGGGTAGCCTGACCTTCGACTGGGCGTTCCGCGTCGATACGCTCACCGCAGTCATGCTGGTGGTGATCACCACCGTCTCGGCGCTCGTCCACCTCTATTCCTGGGGTTACATGGACGAAGACCCGGATCAGCCGCGGTTCTTCGCCTATCTCAGCCTGTTCACCTTCGCCATGCTGATGCTGGTGACGGCCAACAATCTGGTCCAGATGTTCTTCGGTTGGGAAGGGGTGGGCCTCGCGTCTTACCTTCTGATCGGGTTCTGGTTCCGCAAGCCGAGCGCCAGCGCCGCCGCGATCAAGGCCTTCGTGGTCAACCGCGTGGGTGACCTTGGCTTCATGCTGGGGATCTTTGGCACGTTCCTGGTGTTCAACACCGTTTCAATCCCCGAAATCCTGGCCAGCGCGCCGGGCATGGCCGGATCGACCATCGGCTTCCTTGGCTATCGCTGGGATACGATGACGATCCTGTGCATCCTGCTGTTCATCGGCGCGATGGGCAAATCGGCGCAGCTGGGCCTGCACACCTGGCTGCCCGACGCGATGGAAGGTCCGACCCCGGTTTCGGCGCTGATCCACGCGGCCACCATGGTCACCGCCGGCGTCTTCATGGTCTGCCGTCTGTCGCCTATGTTCGAAGCCAGCCCGATTGCGCTGGACGTGGTGACCTATGTCGGCGCCGCGACCTGCTTCTTTGCGGCCACGGTTGGCCTGACGCAGTGGGACATCAAGCGGGTGATCGCCTATTCGACCTGCTCGCAGCTGGGCTACATGTTCTTTGCGGCGGGCGTTGGTGCCTATAACGCGGCCATGTTCCACCTGTTCACCCACGCCTTCTTCAAGGCGCTGCTGTTCCTGGGGGCCGGTTCGGTGATCCACGCGATGCATCACGAACAGGACATGCGCTATTATGGCGGCCTGCGTAAGCACATCCCGCTGACCTTCTGGGCCATGACCGCCGGTACACTGGCGATCACCGGTGTTGGCGTCTACTGGCTGCATGCCGGCTTCGCGGGCTTCCATTCGAAGGACGCGATCCTTGAGGCGGCCTTTGCCAGCGGCAAGGAATCGGGCCAGTTCGCTTTCTGGATCGGTGTCACCGCCGCGCTGATGACCAGCTTCTATTCGTGGCGCCTGGTCTTCCTGACCTTCTTCGGCAAGCCGCGCTGGGCCGGTTCGGAGCATATCCAGCACGCAGTTCACGATGATCATCACGGGCATGACAATCACGCCCATGGCCACGCGCATCACGACGATGGCACCGCGGGCTATCACCCGCATGAAAGCCCGCTGGCCATGCTGATCCCGCTGGGCGTGCTGACGCTAGGTGCGGTCTTCGCGGGCTGGGTCTTCACCGGCGCGTTCATCAGCAGCGAAGAGTTCTGGAACGGTGCGCTGTTCTACAACGAGCACCTGATGCACGCGATGCATGAAGTGCCGCTGTGGGTGAAGCTGTCGGCTACGGTCGTCATGCTGCTTGGCCTGTTCGGCGCCTGGTATGCCTATATCCGCAACCCGGAGTTTCCGGCGAAGGTCGTCGGCCAGATCGACGTGCTCTACCGCTTTGTTTACAACAAGTGGTACTTCGACGAGCTCTACAACTTCCTGTTCGTTCGCCCGGCCTTCTGGATCGGCGACAAGTTCTGGAAGCTGGGTGACATCGGTTTCATCGACCGCTTCGGTCCCAATGGCGCGGCCTGGACCGTGCAGCAGGGCACGCGCTTCGCGCAGAAGGTGCAGTCGGGTTACCTCTATTCCTATGCTCTCGTGATGCTGCTCGGCCTGACCGCAGCTATCACCTGGATGATGGTGCGCTAAGATGGCCGGTTTCCCCATTCTCTCGGTCATGCTGCTGGTGCCGCTGCTGGCGGCCGTGGCCTGTCTCATGGTCGAAGCGCGCACCGCGCGCTGGATCGCCCTGCTGGCGACCCTGATCGACTTTGCCTTCGGGATTGTCCTGTGGGCCAATTACGACGTGGGCGGCGCGCAGTGGCAGTTTGTTGAGCGCGCCTCGCTCTTCGCCGGTTTCGAATGGAAGCTCGGCATCGATGGCATCGCGCTGATGCTGATCATGCTTTCGGTTTTCCTGATGCCGATCTGCATCGGCGCCAGCTGGGATTCGATCGAGAAGCGCGTCGGTGAATACATGGCCGCCTTCCTGATGATGGAAACGCTGATGATCGGCGTTTTCGCGGCGCAGGATATCTTCCTGTTCTACATCATGTTCGAAGCCGGACTGATCCCGATGTACCTGATCATCGGCATCTGGGGCGGGCAGGACCGGATCTACGCCAGCTACAAGTTCTTCCTCTACACGCTGTTCGGCTCTGTGCTGATGCTGATCGCGATGATGTGGATGGTGAACGAGGCCGGGACGACCGACGTGCCGACGCTGATGGCCTATAATTTCGATCCCAAGGTGCAGACCTGGCTGTGGCTGGCCTTCTTCGCCAGCTTCGCGGTGAAGATGCCGATGTGGCCGGTCCACACCTGGTTGCCCGATGCCCACGTTCAGGCACCGACCGCCGGTTCGGTAATTCTGGCAGGGGTGCTGCTGAAGATGGGCGGCTATGGCTTCATCCGCTTCTCGCTGCCGATGTTCCCGGAAGCCTCTGCACAGTTTGCCCCACTGGTCTTTGCGCTGTCGATGATCGCGGTGGTTGTCACCTCGTTGATCGCGCTGGTGCAGCACGACATGAAGAAGCTGATTGCCTATTCTTCGGTCGCGCACATGGCGATCGTCACGATTGGTCTGTTCGCCTTCAACCCGCAGGGGCTGGAAGGCTCGATGATCGTGATGCTGAGCCACGGTCTGGTTTCGGGCGCGCTATTCCTCTGCGTTGGCGTAATCTACGATCGCCTGCACACGCGTGAGATTGCCCGTTACGGCGGCCTATCGATCAACATGCCCTATTACGCGCTGTTCTTCCTGCTGTTCACCATGGCCTCGATCGGCCTGCCGGGGACCAGCGGCTTTGTGGGCGAATTCCTCAGCCTGGGCGGCATCTATCAGGTGTCCAGCACCGTGGCGCTGATCTGCACCACCGGGATCATCCTGGGGGCAGCCTATATGCTCTATCTTTACCGCCGCGTGGCCTTTGGCGATCAGGTCAATGCCGATGCCGCCGCCATGCCCGATCTCAACAAGCGCGAATGGCTGCTGCTGGCGCCGATCGCCGCCGTGGTGCTGTGGATGGGCGTCTATCCGGAAAGCTTCATGGCACCGATGCGCGCCGATATCGCCGCGCTTGATGCCCGGCTTGCCCGGGCCAAGCCGGAAGGCGATGCGCAGCTGACCGCGCCCAAGCCCAAGGCTGCAACTGCAACCGCTGAACATGCCGCGCACGGGGGAGCGCACTGATGGATTTCGTCCAGTCTTTCCGTCTCGCCGCGCCTGAAGTACTCTTCAGCCTGTCGGGCCTTGTCCTGCTGCTGGGTGCCGCCTGGGGGCGCAGCGATGCAGCCGCCCGCGTGATCACCTGGTTGTCAGTGGCCGTCCTGGCGGTCGCTGCCGTGCTCACCGCTCCGGCGCTGT
>CAWUNP010000114.1:0-5529 GCA_963923805.1 uncultured Novosphingobium sp.
TAGGCAAACAGGTCGGTGCAGGCGAAGTAGAAGTCGATCAGGCCGGTCACCTGATCGCCCAGCATCAGCACATTGTCGGGAAACAGATCGGCGTGGATCGTCCCGCGCGGCAGGTTTTCCGGCCACTGGGCCGTGACAGAGGGCAGTTCGCGCGCGATCAGGTCTGCGAAGCCGGGATCGATCTCGGCCAGGCCAGCGGCGCCGCATTCGGTGGCCAGCCGCTGCCATTCGGCCCGGCCCATCGCGTTTTCGCGCTGCCCGGCAAAGTCTGCCGCAGCCAGCTGCATCTGCGCCAGCGCCCGGCCTACCGCGCGGGCCTGTTCAGGCGTGGGCGCGCTGACCGATACGCCCGGCAGGAATTCGATCAGCGCCACGGCCTTGCCATCCAGCAGGCGGTAAAGGTTGCCCTGCCGATCATGGATCGTGCGCGGCACCGGGCAGCCCTTGGCCGAGAGGTGATCCAGCAACGAGAGGAAGAACGGCAGGTCCTCCACCTCGATCCGGAATTCGTACATGGTCAGGATGAAGCGCGCGCCGGCGCCATCCTTCCCGGTGGTCTCGACCAGCCAGTTGCTGTTCGAAATCCCTTCGGCGATGCCCTTGGCCGAAGTCAGTTCACCAACGTCGAATTCCGCGACCAGGCGGCCAAGCTCTTCGGCTCCGAGATGGGTGTATACGGCCATTGCGCGAACCTAGTCGGCCAGCTGCCGGGGCAGCTTGAAGACGATCTTTTCCTCGGCCGTGACGACCTGTTCGACCGCGACCGAGCGGAACTCGCCGATCCGGTCGATCACTTCCTGAACCAGCGTCTCCGGCGCCGAGGCCCCGGCTGTCAGCCCCATGGTGGTCACCCCGGCAAACCAGGCTTCGTCAATCTCGCTGCCGCGCTGGATCAGGCGGCCGTCCGCCCCGCAGCGCTGCGCCACTTCGACCAAGCGCAGCGAATTGGAGCTGTTGGGCGCACCGATCACCAGCACCAGCTGGCATTCCTCGGCAATCGCCTTGACCGCCGCCTGCCGGTTCGAAGTGGCATAGCAGATGTCTTCGGCCTTGGGGCCGGCGATCTGCGGAAACCGCTCACGCAGGGCGGCAACGATCTCGGCCGTGTCATCAACCGATAGCGTGGTCTGGGTCAGGAACGAGAGCGGCGCATCGCTGGCGAAGTCCAGCGCGGCGACATCTTCCAGCGTTTCGACCAGAGTGATCGTGCCTGCGGGAACCTGGCCAAAGGTGCCGATCACCTCCGGGTGGCCCTTGTGGCCGATGAACACGATGTGGCGGCCGGCCTCGATCTGGCGTTCGGCCTGACGGTGGACCTTGCTGACCAGCGGGCAGGTGGCATCGAGCCAGTCCAGTCCGCGCTCGGTCGCCGCAGCCGGCACGGCTTTGGGAACACCATGCGCGCTGAACACAACCGGCGCACCATCGGGTACCTCGTCCAGTTCCTCGACAAAAATGGCGCCCTTGGCGCGCAGTCCATCGACCACGAAGCGGTTGTGGACGATCTCGTGCCGGACATAGACCGGGGCGCCGTAACGCGTCAGTGCGCGCTCGACGATCTCGATCGCGCGGTCGACCCCGGCGCAAAAGCCACGCGGAGCGGCCAGCAGAAGGCGAAGGGCAGGTTTATCGGGCTGCTGAAAGGGCGCGTTCATGTTCGCCCCCCTAGCGTTTTGGCATTCACGCCGCTAGGGCAAGTTCTGCCCTTTGACAGGAACCTGCCAGAATGACGCCACGCACCCGCCTGATCGCTGCCCTGACCCTTGCCACTGCCCTGGCGGGATGCCGCGGGGCCGGTGACCTGGTGGTGGACGAAGGCGTTGGCATTACCGCCGTTCGCAGCACCTGTCCGGCGGTGGGCGTGCCGGACTATACCGGCGATATCACCCTGTTCAGCAATCCCGGGGCCACCACGGCGGACAGCATCGATGTGGTTGGCGCGCTGACCAATGTCCGCTCCACCTGCAACGAGTCGGGTGAAAAGGTGTTTACCTCTGCCAGCTTCGATGTGCTGGCCCGCCGCACCGATACGCG
Source organism: uncultured Novosphingobium sp. (assembly GCA_963923805.1). Lineage (GTDB taxonomy): Bacteria > Pseudomonadota > Alphaproteobacteria > Sphingomonadales > Sphingomonadaceae > Novosphingobium. Next base: position 2,035 of record CAWUNP010000114.1, read on the forward strand.
CGGGGCGCGGCAGGTGACCCTGCCGTACTTCGTCACCGTGCTGCGCGGCGGCAGCGCGGTGATCTCGAAGCGGGTGGGTTCGGTCACGATCAACTTTGCCGACGGTCAGGCGCGCGCCCAGGCCAGCGGCTCGGCCAGCGCCTATGTCGACAAGGCCGAAGCCAGCCTGCCGGCCGATATCCGCGAACAGATCACCCGCAAGCGCAAGGCCGGCGATGCCGATGCCGCGATCGATCCGCTGTCGCGGCCTGAAGTGAAGGCTGCCGTGGCCCGCGCAACCTTCGAAGTGCTGGTGGGCTTCCAGCTCAGCCAGGACCAGCTGACCTACAACGCCACGCGCTGATCGGGCTTTCCCGCTGCGGGAAGGTTCCATTTCCGGCGCAAAGCGTCTAACCGGCGCGGCATGACTGCTGTCCAGACCATTCACGCGGCCTTCGTTGGCCATATCGCTGCCGCACTCGATGCGCTTGAACAGGCCGGAACGCTGCCGGGCGGGCTGAACCGCTCCGCTGTCACAGTTGAGCCGCCGCGCGATCCCAGCCACGGTGATCTGGCCACCAATGCCGCAATGGTGCTGGCCAAGCCGGCGGGGATGAACCCGCGCGCACTGGCTGAGGCGCTGGTGGCCGAACTGGTCAAGGTGCCGGGTGTTACTTCGGCCGAGATCGCCGGTCCGGGCTTTATCAACCTGCGGGTCGATGCTTCGGCATGGCTGGCGGAACTGCGCGCCATTGCCGCGCTGGGCAGCGATTATGGCCGCTCGAGCGTGGGGCAGGGCAGCACGGTCAACGTGGAGTATGTTTCGGCCAACCCGACCGGGCCGATGTACATGGGCCATTGCCGCGGGGCGGTGGTGGGCGATGCCCTGGCGACCCTGCTGGAATTCGCCGGTCACAAGGTGATCCGCGAATACTACGTCAACGATGCCGGGGCGCAGGTCGATGTCCTCGCCCGCTCGGCCCATGTCCGCTATCGCGAGGCCTTGGGTGAAGCCGTGGGCGAAATCCCCGAAGGCCTCTATCCCGGCGAATACCTGATCCCGCTGGGGCAGGCACTGGCCGCTGAATTTGGTGACACCTATGCCAAGGCGCCGGAAGGCGAATGGCTGGTGCCGTTCCGTACCCGCGCCGTGGCCGCCATGCTTGAGATGATCAAGGCGGACCTGGCGCTGCTGGGCATCCATCACGACCTGTTCTCGTCCGAAGCTGAACTGCAGGCCGCCGGCAAGCCGGATGAGGCCGAAAAGTGGCTGCGCGCCCATGATCTGGTCTATGACGGCCAGCTGGAAGCGCCCAAGGGCAAGACGCCTGAAGATTGGGAGCCGGTCGAGCTGCCGCTGTTCCGCTCCACCAGGTTTGGCGATGATCAGGACCGCCCGATCAAGAAGAGTTCGGGTGAGTGGACCTATTTCGGGGCTGACCTGGCCTATCACTTCCAGAAGGCGCAGAGCGCCGATGCGCTGGTCGATATCTGGGGTGCGGACCACGCCGGCACGGTCAAGCGGATCAAGGCTGCTGTCGCAGCCATGACCGGCGCCGAAGGCAAGCCGACCCCGTTCGAGGTCAAGCTGGTGCAGATGGTCCAGCTGATGAAGGGCGGCCAGCCCTTCAAGATGTCCAAGCGCGCCGGGAACTTCGTGACCCTGGCCGATGTGGTCGAAATGGTGGGCAAGGACGTGGTCCGCTTTACCATGCTGACCCGCAAGCCCGATGCCCAGATGGACTTCGATTTCGACAAGGTGGTCGAAGCATCGAAGGACAACCCGGTGTTCTACGTCCAGTATGCGCATGCCCGGATCCGTTCGACCCTGCGCAAGGCCTCAGCCGAAGGCTTTGCGCCGGGTGACGCCGCGCTGGACCAGCTGGGCGAGGAAGAACTTGGCCTGATCAAGCTGGCGGCCCAGTTCCCCCGCCTGGTCGAAGCCGCCGCTGCCGCGCGCGAGCCGCACCGGGTGGCCTTCTTCCTGCAGGACCTCGCGGCCGCATTCCACGGGTACTGGAACGTCGGCAATGACCGGCCCGAAAAGCGCTTCATCGTGGCACAAGATTCAGCCCTGACTGCAGCAAGGCTTTATCTTGCAACGCAAATCGGGCAACTTGTCCGCAATGGCCTCGCGCTCCTTGGCGTGGAGGCAGTGGAGGAAATGTGACGATGGTGGGGGTTAACGACGATCGCCGTGGCGCGGATGGCTGGGAAGATCAGGACGAGGATCGTCTTGAAACCGAACAGCTTGAACTGAACGAGCCGAATGACCGTCTCCCCTGGCTCGAAGGCGCCGACGATGACGATGGCGACGCCGAAGGATATGATACCGGGCGGCTGGCGCTGATCTTTGGCGGCGCTGTTGCCCTGCTGGCGGCCGTGGTAGGGGGGATCTGGTGGTTCTCGCACTCGGGCACCGATCCGGAACTGGTTGCCGATGGCAGCGTGGTTCCCGCCCCGGCCGAACCTTACAAGACCGCGCCGGCTGATCCCGGCGGCAAGACCTTTGACGGCACGGGTGACCTCAGCTTTGCCGCCTCGGAAGGCCAGAACCGCGCCCCGGTGATGAGCGGCGCGGGTGAGCCGGGTGCGGCGCCGGTCATTTCCGCCGCAGCCACTACCGCCGCTGCCACGCCCAGCGCCGCGGCAACGGGCAGCGCGCCCGCCGGGGGGAGCGTGGGGGTTCAGGTTGGCGCGTTCTCGTCGCAGGCCAGTGCCGAAGCCGGCTGGGCCAAGCTGGTAGACCAGGCGAACGGCGCGCTTTCGGGCATTCCCCACCGCGTGGTGGCCGGCACGGCAGACAACAGCACGATCTATCGGCTCCAGGCGGTCCAGCCGGATCGGGCCGCGGCGGTGGGGCTGTGCAGCCGGCTGCGGAGCGCGGGTATTTCCTGTCAGGTCAAGTAGGCCGGTAATCCACACGCTGTTGGGCTGGCCCGCTTGCGCGGCGGGCCACTTCCTGCAAGCGTAATCGGACCATGACTCCCGCCATTTTCGGCCTTTCCGGTTTGACCCTTACCGCCGACGAGCGGGCCTTTTTTCGCGATTGCGATCCGGCGGGCTACATCCTGTTCGGCCGCAACATCGAAAGCCGGGAACAGGTCCGCGCGCTGACGGATGAGCTGCGGGCGATCCAGGGGCGCGAAAAGCTGCTGATCACGATCGATCAGGAAGGCGGGCGGGTTGCGCGGATGAAGCCGCCGGTCTGGCCGGCCTATCCCGCGGGTGAGGCGTTCGACCGGCTGTTCGATTTGGCGCCGGCTTCGGCGATCGAGGCGGCGCGCGCCAATGCCGAGGCATTGGGGCAAGACCTCCACAAGGTTGGCATCACCTGCACCCACGCGCCCGTCCTCGATGTGCGCCAGCACGGCGCGCACGATGTGATCGGGGACCGCGCCTATGGCTTCGAACCGCTGCGGGTAGCGGCAATCGGCCGGGCAGTGCTGGATGGTTTGGCCCGGGCCGGGGTGGTCGGCACGATCAAGCATATGCCGGGCCACGGGCGTTCGCTGG
>CAWUNP010000115.1:0-5506 GCA_963923805.1 uncultured Novosphingobium sp.
CCGCGGCGAGGTAATCGTCAGCCCGAACTTGACCAGCAGTTCAAACTCATCGGCATTACGGCCGTGCTTGGAAACGCCGGCATCGGTGCCATAGGCAATCTTCACGCCCAGCGGATAGGCGATCTGCAGCGATTTGCCGGTCACGCCGATGCGCCAGTCGATCTGGGCCTTGATCGCCGGGGGATAGGCATTCGGATTGGCGGCCAGTCGTTCAAGATAGCCGTTCACCGTGCTCAGTGTCGGGACATAGAACGTGCCGGCCTTGGCCATCATCTTGGCGGTTTCGGCATCGATCGTGGTGCCGTGCTCGATCGAATCCGCCCCGGCGCGAACGGCCAGCTTGATTCCGTCCAGCCCATGGGCATGAACCGCAACCTTGCGGCCATAGGCATGGGCGGTCTCAACCAGCGCCTTGGCCTCGTCCTCGACCATGCGGGTGGCCAGGCCGGTGCCGGAATTGACCCCGCCTGTTGTGGCGAACTTAATCACATCTGCCCCGCGGCCGATCTGGCGGCGCACGGCGCGGCGGCAATCATCGGCGCCGTCGCAGAGGTTCTCGGTGCCGATCATGCCGTGCATTTCATCGGCTAGGCCCACCCGGCCATCCATGTGGCCGCCGGTGGTGGAGATCGAATCCCCTGCGTCGATGATCCGCGGACCCTGCACCCAGCCGCGCTTGATCGCTTCCTTCAGCGCCAGCGTCTTGCCGCCTTCATCGCCCAGGTTGCGGACCGTGGTGAACCCGGCGCGCAGCGTCTTCATCCCGTTCCAGTAGGTTTCCAGCGCGTGCATCGGCATGCCCTCGGTCACCATGGCGACGATGCCCTCGTTGCCGGCGCGGTCGCTGGAAAGGTGGGTGTGGCTGTCAATCAGGCCGGGCAGGACGGTCTTGTCCTTGAGGTCGATTTCCTTGGCGCCCGCCGGGACCGGAGCATAGCCATCCTGCAGCGAGACGATCTTGCCATCGGCCACCACGATCGTCGTTGCGCCGCGCGGCGCTTCCCCCGGAATGGCGATCACCCGGCCGGCATGGATCCAGGTCTGCGGCGATGCCGCCTGGGCCTGGGCTGCCACCGAGGCGGCGGCGAGGGTGATCGAAATGGCGAAGGTCGAGATCTTCATCGCTAATGCTCCGTAGCGGTCTGTTGGGCCGGATCCTAACGAGCAGCAGGCGCTGCGGCAACGCCAGCAAGGGCTGGAACCGGTGGATAGTTAATCGTCCGATTAAAATCGTGATTGACCCCCGGGACCACCGCGGGCATCCCCTTGGGCCATGACCGGAGAAACGATCCGCATTCCGATTGCTGGCGGGCTTAGCCTGGCCGCCGATATTGCCGGGCCAAAGGGCGCGCCGACTGTCGTGCTGGGCCATGGCGGCGGGCAAACCCGCCATTCGTGGGACAGGGCCGAACAGCAATTGGCCAAGGCCGGCTACTTTGCCGTCAACTATGACCTGCGCGGGCATGGTGACAGCGACTGGTCAACCGATGGCGACTACAGCCTCGAAGCACGGGCGGACGATCTGGCCGCAGTGGCGCGGATCGGATCAGAGACTTTCGCTCTGGTCGGGGCTTCGCTAGGTGGCATCACGGCCATGGTTGCCGCTTCGCGCGGACTGACCCCGGCGGCCTTGGTGCTGGTCGATATCGTGCCCAAAATGAGTTCCAAGGGCGTCGCCAAGATAACCGCCTTCATGACCGGCAACCCTGACGGCTTTGCCAGCCTTGAAGACGCGGCCGATGCGATCAGCGCCTATTATCCGGACCGGCCGCGCCCGAAGGACCTGTCAGGCCTCAAGAAGAACCTGCGCGAAGGCCGGGACGGGCGCTGGCGCTGGCACTGGGATCCCAGCTGGATGGACTCGCCCCGCGGGGATCCGCACCACCTGCTCAAGATCATGGACGAAGCCGACTGGACCGATCGGGTGCCGACCCTGCTGGTGCGCGGCATGAAGAGCGACATTGTTGACGACGATGGCGTGGACGATTTGCGCCGCCGGATCCCCAAGCTGGAAATCGCCGACATCCGCGGCGCGGGTCACATGGTTGCCGGTGACAAGAATGATGAATTCAACAGCGCGGTGATCGAATTCCTGCGCCGGGTCATGCCGCCGGCCCAGTCCTGATTGCGGCCTAGTCCGGATCGCGGCCATAGGCTGGCAGGGCCAGGCCCGAATGGAGCGCCCAGCCGCGCAGGACGAAGCCGGCCAAGGCTGCGGCGCTGAAAGCGATTTCGCGGGGCAGGCTAAGCACTTCGCCCAGCGCGCAAAGGCTGGCAGACAGCGCTGCAGCGGTCACATAGAGTTCGGGCCGCATCAGGATTGAAGGCCGGCCGGCCAGCACATCGCGGATGACCCCGCCGATGCAGCCGGTGATCACGCCCATCAGCACGGCCGGGACCGGCGGCAGGCCATAGGCCAGCGCCTTGGCCGTGCCGAGCACGGCATAGGCGGCCAGTCCGGCAGCATCGGCCCATTCCAGCAGCGCGCCTTCCCACCACTTGCGCGGCGTGAACCAGGCGAGCAGGGCAACGCCCAGGCAGACAGGCGCGACCCAGGGATCGCGGACCCAGAACACCGGCGCGCCGATCAGCAGATCGCGCACCGAGCCACCGCCAACCCCGGTTATAAGGGCAAAGAAGCTCATCGTCACGAAGGTCTGCCGCAGCCGCGCCGCAAGCAGCGCTCCGGTCAGGGCAAAGACCGCCGTGCCCAGCAGGTCAAACAGCGGCGGCAGGGTGGGGATGGCCGCGCCCGGCATGGCCGGATCAGTCCTCGATCAGGTCCTGCAGCTTGGTCATCAGCGCCTGGATGCGGGTGGCGGCTTCGGTGAAGGTGTCCACGTCATCGCGCTTGTTGTTGGCGCGGGCTTCCTTGGCGGCTTCGACATAGCCTTCCAGATCGACTTCCAGTGCATCGACCAGCATTTCGATCTCGTCACCCGTCAGCTTGACGGTGATGGCATTGGACATGGGTATTCTCCTGTGCTGGCGGAAAGCCAGTGCTAGCCGGTTGGGCACGGTTTAGCCACCGGTTGCGGTGTCGCCTTGCGGATTGCCCCCCGCACCATCGGTGCAGGGGGAAAGGGCGGCGATCAGATGTGGATCGGCTTGCCGGTTACCGCCATGGCCGCTTCCTTCACCGCTTCGCTGTGGGTCGGGTGGGCATGGCAGGTATAGGCGATGTCTTCGCTCGTCGCGCCGAATTCCATCGCCTGGGTTACCTGGGCGATCATCGTGCCGGCCACGGTGGCGATGCACCACACGCCCAAGACCTTGTCGGTCTTGGCATCGGCGATCACCTTCACGAAGCCGTCGGGCTCGTGGTTGGTCTTGGCGCGGCTGTTGGCCATCATCGGGAACTTGCCAACCTTGATCTCGCCCTTTTCGCGAGCCTGCTCTTCGGACAGGCCGACGCCAGCGAATTCGGGAGTGGTATAGACCACGCCCGGGATCAGATCGTGGTTCACGATCCCGGTCAGCCCGGCGATGTTCTCGGCCACGGCGATGCCTTCGTCTTCGGCCTTGTGGGCCAGCATCGGGCCGGGGATGCAGTCCCCGATCGCCCAGACGCCATCGACCGCGGTGCGGAAATCATGATCGGTCTCGATCTGGCCGCGCGCGTTCAGCGCCAGCCCGATCTTGTCGAGGTTCAGGCCATCGGTGTGCGGGCGTCGGCCAATCGCCACCAGCACGCAATCGGCTTCCAGCGTCTCGGCCGTGCCGCCCTTGGCGGGTTCAATCGTCAGCGTCGCCTTGCCACCCTTGACCACCGCGCCGGTGACCTTGGTGCCAAGCTTCAGCTCCATGCCCTGCTTCTTGAAGATCTTGGCGGCTTCCTTGCGCACATCGCCGTCCATGCCGGGCAGCAACTGGTCAAGGAATTCCACCACGGTGACCTTGGCGCCCAGGCGCCGCCAGACCGAGCCCATTTCCAGCCCGATCACACCGCCGCCGATCACCACCAGATGATCCGGCACCTTGGCCAGTGCCAGGGCGCCGGTGCTGTCGACGATCACGCCCTTGTCGTTGTCGACCTCGACGCCGGGAAGGGGGGTGACGCTGGAACCGGTGGCGATCACCACGTTCTTGGCGGTGTAATCCTTGCCCGCGACGGTGACGGTGTGGGCATCCTTGAACGCGCCATAGCCCTTTAGCCAATCGACCTTGTTCTTCTTGAACAGGTATTCGATCCCGCCGGTCAGGCCCTTCACGGCATCAGCCTTGTCAGCCTGCAGCGCGGCAAGGTCGAGTTCAACCTTGCCCAGCTTCACGCCATAACGGGCGAGGGTGCCGTTGGCGGCTTCCTCGAACTTCTCCGAGCCGTGGAGCAGCGCCTTGGAGGGAATGCAGCCCACGTTGAGGCAGGTCCCGCCCAGCGTCTCACGCGCTTCGACGCAGGCCGTCTTAAGGCCCAGCTGCGCGGTGCGGATCGCGCCGACATAACCGCCGGGGCCGGCACCGATGAAGATCACGTCGTAATCGTATTCAGCCATGATGGCCTCCGTTGCGCGCGGGCTTCGACAAGCTCAGCCAGAGCGGGCCTTGGTAATCAAAATTCAGCACAACACCCGCTCATCCTGAGCCTGTCGAAGGATGTTGCGCAAGTTTTGCCTTACAGGTCGATCAAAATCCTGGTGGGATCCTCGATCGCTTCCTTGATCGTCTTGAGCGCGGTCACTGCTTCGCGGCCGTCGATCAGGCGGTGGTCATAGGACAGGGCCAGGTACATCATCGGGCGGATCACGATCTGGCCGTCACGCACAACCGGGCGGTCCTCGATGCGGTGCAGGCCCAGCACGGCCGACTGCGGCGGGTTGATGATCGGGGTGCTCATCAGGCCGCCGAAGATCCCGCCGTTGGAGATCGTGAAGGTGCCGCCCTTCATGTCGTCCATGGTCAGCGCGCCATCCTTGGCGCGCTTGCCCAGATCGGCAATCGCCTTTTCGATATCGGCAAAGCCCATGGCATCGACATTGCGGACCACCGGTACGACCAGCCCGTTCGGGGCCGAAACCGCGACCGACAGGTCAACATAGGGGTGGTAGACGATCTCGTCGCCCTCGATCCGGGCGTTGACCGCCGGAATGTCCTTCAGCGCCAGGCAGGCGGCCTTGGCGAAGAACGACATGAAGCCCAGCTTCACGCCGTGCTTCTTCTCGAACACGCCCTTGAACTTCTCACGCGCCTCGATCACGGCCGACATGTCGCAATCGTTGAAGGTGGTCAGCAGCGCGGCGGTATCCTGCGCATCCTTGAGCCGCTTGGCGATGGTCTGGCGCAGGCGGGTCATCTTGACGCGCTCTTCACCGCGGGTGCCGGCAGTGGCCGGGGCAGCGGCGACCGGGGCTGCGGCAGCCGGGGCCGCGCTCTTGGCGGCGGCCGCAGCCACGACGTCTTCCTTGGTCAGGCGGCCGTCCTTGCCGGTGCCCTTGATCGCGGTCGGGTCAACACCATGCTCCAGCACCTGTCTCTTATACACATCTGACGCTGCCGACGATACTCCTTG
>CAWUNP010000116.1:0-5496 GCA_963923805.1 uncultured Novosphingobium sp.
GTCTCAAGGTCATCTTCCCACTGTGCCCCGGTGTGGCGCAGCGTCGCTGCTAGCAGCCAGCGCTCGGCCGGACGCCATGCAAGCGTGCTGCTGGCGGAGAGGTTTGGCACCTGCGCCGGGCGCTTGCCATCAAGCGCGGCTGAAGTCCCGCTCGCCTCAACCCGCGCCGAAAGCCACGACAGCGCGCCTTCCAGACTGACGCTGCCCAACTTGGCCTCCAGTCCGGCCTCTATCCCGCGCGAATGGACCGCATCGACATTGCGCCGTTCGCGCAGGTTGGGGCCGATCGTGACATTGGCGATCGCGCCCTTCACGCGGTTGTCGAACCCGGTCAGCCGCAGGGTCAGGTCGGGCAGCGGAGTCCAGTCAAATCCGCCTTCGAACCCGGCCAGTCGCTCGTTTGCCAGAGCGGCATTGGCGCGGGTGGTGACGGGGAAGACCGTGAAGGGCCGGTAAAGCTCGTTGAGCGTGGGCTGGCGCAGTCCGGTGTAGGCTGCCACGCGCAGCGACAATTCGGGGGTCGCCTCAACCAGCAGGCCGCCGCGCAGGCTGTCCTCCCAGCCGGCGCGGTCGGCAAAGGCCTGACTCGTGGTCACGGTGCCGGCGGCATTGGCTTCGCGGAAAAAGCCATCGGCCACTGTCCAGCGGTCCGCCCGCGCGCTGAGCGTGAGCAGCGCCCGGCCCAGCCGCCAGTCATGCTCCACATAAAAGCCGAGGTCGCTGTTGGCGCCGCCAGCCTTGCGCCGTGCGGTGACGAGCCCGGTCGCCGCGCTATAGGCCTCTTCCTGCATCTCGCCGCGCTGGCGCCGCCAGTCGACACCCAGTCGCAGCACCTGCCCATTGGCCAGCGGCGGACGCAGTTCAACCTTTGCGCCCAGCCCGGTGGCGGGGGTACGCCGCTGGTCCAGCGTCTTGCGGAACGACGTGGCTGAGATCACCACGTTGGAAAAATCACGCGCCTGGACATAGCCCAGCGCCTCAAACTGCCAGGCCCCGCGCCCGACGAGGCGCAGGCTGGCATCCTGCCCGCTGGCGCCGGTATCGGCCCCGGCAAAGCGCAGGGTGCGCCGGTCATCGAACAGCAGCGCGCGGGCCTGTAGCTCGACATCGCCGGTCAGGGGCGCGACCGCGCGCATGGCCGTGGACCAGGAATCAAACCGCGCCGGCACCGAGGCCGGCACCCGCTGGCTATCAGGCGTGGTCCAGAACCCTTGCCCGCGATCCCACCGGCCCGAAAGCACGGCAAAGCCACTGCCCAGCCGCGGGGCAAGCGCAGCCGACAGTTCGCTCTCGCCGCGATCGTTGACCAGTGCCGATCCCGATAGCAGCCCCAGCCCATCCGGCCCGGCCGAAGCCAGATCGATGGTTCCGGCGACCGCCCCCGCAGCAAAGGCACCTGCCCCGCCGCCGCGCAGGACGCGGACCGGATCCAGCCGCTCAGGCGCCAGCACAGAGAGCGGGACATAGCCGAAGAAGGGATCGACCAGCGGCACGCCATCGAGCAGCACCAGCGTGCGGCTTGAAGCATTGCCGCCCAGCCCGCGCAGCGTGATCCCCTGCGCCGACGGATTGGCCGAGCGGCTGTCTGACCGGCGGAACTGCTGCACACCCGGTGCGCGGGACAGCAGGTCTTCGATCCGGCCCGAGGCGAGCGTCTTCGCATCCTCGGCAGTCAGCACATCCACCGCGAAGGCACGCTGCCCTGCGGGCAGGTCCAGCGCCTTGCCGGTAACGATGATCGCTTGCGGATCGGGCGTCTCCGCCAGCGCCGGACCAGCCAGGGTCAACAGCGCGAGGACGGGAAAGTGGTGCCGCTTACGTGACTCGAACACGTGACCCCATCATTACGAATGATGTGCTCTACCAACTGAGCTAAAGCGGCGTTTCACCTTGTGGTGTGGAGGCCCGAGCCGGAATCGAACCGGCGTAAACGGATTTGCAGTCCGGTGCGTAACCACTCCGCCATCGGGCCATCCATCCCCTTGGGCGAACCCTCCGGGAGCCGCGCCACTAGCTTAGGGGGCGAAGCAGTGCAACCGATTCATCGGGGTCAGTTTATTCGACGCGCTGGAATGTGAGGCGGCGGGTGGCCGGCTCGGCACCGGTCAGCCTGACCCGTAATCGCTCGCCCGGGACCACCCCATGCGCAACAGTGCGCGCCACCACCGGCAGATCGCAGAGCTGGATGCGCGCGCCCTGTTCGCCCAGGTCGGTGACCACGGCATCGAACAGTTCTCCCGTCCGGTCGGCCAGGATCGCGGTTTCGGCCAGATCGACCACCGCGCGCTCAATCTGGCCCGCCCGCGCTTCGGCCCGCTGCATCACCGCGGGGAGCTTGAGGAAAGCTGCCGCGACTGGTTCTGGCACCGGGCGACCATTGGCCAGCGCCAGCGCGACTTCGACCACGTAGCGATCCGCCAGCCGCCGGAGCGGAGCCGTGGCATGGGCATAGGGCGCGGCCATGGCGGCGTGCCAAGGCAGGCTGTCTGCCGCATAGGGGGCATAGCTGGCACCCCGGCCCGCGCGGCGCACCGCCAGCATGAAGGCCGCATGGCGCGGATCGGCCGGATCAAGATGCTTCTCAAACTGCGCAAGCGGGGCTTCGTCGGGCCAGACCAGCCGGAAGGCCTTGGCGGTTTGCCGCAAGCGGGCTTCTGCGGCCGCATCGGGCCCGGCCATTACCCGGAACAGGCCGGTCCGGTGCTCAAGCAGCAGCTGCGCTACGGCCAGGTTGCAGACCAGCGAGAGCGCCGCATTGCGCTTTTCCGAAAGCAGCAGCGGGCGGAATTGCAGGCGGAACCGGCCGTCGGCGCTGCGTTCAACCTGCTGCTCGGGCGGATCGACCCGCGCTGCGCCACGCCGGGCCTCGGCCAGTTCGATCCGCTGGGCAATGGGGAGCAGGCCGGGCGGCAGATCGGCATCCTGCACCGTTTCATAGGCCAGCTTGGCCCGGCTGCGAATGATGGCGCGGGTTACACCATCAAGGACCGTTTCACCGGCCGGCCCCACCCGCACCGTGAATACCACTGCGGGCCGCGGGCCATCGGGCAGCAGGCTGGCCGCGCCTTCGGCCAGGATCGGGGGATAGAGCCCGGCCTTGCCATCGGGCAGATAGGTGGTGACGCCGCGGTTCCACGCTTCGGCATCCAGCGGATCGCCGTGGCCCACAAACCAGCCGACATCGGCAATGGCATAGTGCAGCAACCAGTCGCTGCCGGCCGGTTCGATCGCAAAGGCCTGGTCAAGGTCCGTCGCCCCGGCGGGATCGAGCGTGACGAAGGTGCGAGCCGTCCAGTCGGCGTGTTCGGTTGGCGGGCACCCTGCGGCAAGCTCGGCCGCCGCCAGCACCGGCGGTGGGAAGCCGGCGGGTACCTGGAACTGCATGCGCAGCGCGGCAAGCCCTTCGGCCAGCAGGCAATCGGGATCGCGCAATATCCGCATTGGCGCAGGCTAGACCGATGCCGCGCAAAGCAAAAGGCCCCCCCGGTTTCCCGGAGAGGCCCCTTGGTCTCGCTTGAACGCGCTGGCTTAGAACTTGCCGCGCAGCGTCACGCCGAAGGTGCGCGGTTCGCCAGGGAAGCCGACGAACAGCTGGTTGGCAGTACCCGACAGGCCACTTGAAGCCGGGGCCGCGACCGAGCGGAAGGTTCCGCTGCCCTGCAGCGGCATGTCGGCGCCGATCATGAAGTACTTCCGGTTCAGCAGGTTCTGGGCCCAGAGCTCGATCCCCCACTTGCGGTCTGCGCCATAAAGGCCGATCCGGCCATTGACGGTGTAGAACGCATCCTGAACCTTTTCGAGGTCAAGGTCAGAGCCGGTGTTGGTATCGCTCTGCAGGCGGGTATCCAGATAGAACAGCCCCGACAGCCCGCTATCGCCAATCCGCGGGGTCCACGAAAGACCAGCGGTCACAACATACTGCGGCGCGTTCGACACCGCGTGGCCCGGCAGCTGGAACAGCACCGGCGAAAGCGGCCGACCGCCCGTGCCGACCAGATCCTTGGCATACTGGGTTTCGACATAGGTCAGGCCGGCGTTGACCGTGAAGTAGCGGGCCGGACGCAGGAAGGTCTCCAGTTCGAAGCCCTTCGAGGTCACGCCCGGCTTCAGCCGGTCGGCTGCGCACGAACCGGTCAGCGCCGAACCATCAACGTCCGCACCGGCCAGGCTGTCCTGGCAGGCCTGGATGTTGGTGACTTCAAAGTTCACCCCGTTGTAGGTGTTGAGCTGATAGTTCGAATAGCGCTGGTAGAACGCCGCGACGTTCACATCGATGCCATTGCCATCGTACTTGAAGCCCAGTTCGAAGGCATCGACCTTTTCGCTGGCAAACTGCAGGTCGGTCGCTTCCGGCCGGCCATTGCCCTGGGTGAAGGCCGGACGCGCCAGGCGCGCGGCGCAAGCCGCATCGAAGGTGGTGTTGCAGGTGCGATCGAGCGCCGAGAAGTCCAGGTTGAACCCACCGGCCTTGTAGCCCTTAGAAGCCGAGGCATAGACCATCAGATCGTCAACCGGCTTGTAGCTGAGCACGGCCGTGCCGGTCCACTGGCCTTCGCTGAACTCGGTCCCGGCGGAACCGCGCGCGAACGAGGGGGCCGAACCGTTGATCACGCAGGCGATCGAAGCCAGCGATTGCAGCGGCGTATTGAGGATTGCCGGGCACAGCGTGTTGGTGAAGCGGGCATCGGCAGCCAGCGTCTTCTTCTCGTGGGTATAGCGCGCGCCCACGGTCAGCATCAGCTTGTCCTCGACAATATCGAAGGTGTTGTGGGTGAACAGCGCCCAGTTATCGCTGCGCTGGTCAAAGCTGGCGCCGTTGTTGCCCGTGCCGTTGAGCCGGGCCGAACCGGTCGCCGCGGCCAGACCCTGGAAGCCCGGGAAGATCGTGGTCGGCAGGTTCGAACAGGTTGCCGCAGCCGGGTTCACGTTAGCCGCGGAGATTGCCGTTGCCGCAAGGCAGTTGGCATAGCGTTCGTAGTCGCTGCCATAGACGATATCGTCATCGACGAAGAGCTTTTCGTTGGCGTAATAGCCGCCAACCAGCCAGTCGAGCTTGCCGTCAAGCGCTTCGCCCTGCAGGCGGACTTCCTGGGTGAACAGCTTGAAGTGCCGATCAAGATCGAAACGCTTCAGGATGTCCATCGCCTGGAAATCGCCGTCCTGGCCCTGCTCGTTCAGGTAATCGCGATAGGCCGTAATCGCGGTCAGCGTCGCGCCGCCCAGGTTCCAGGTCAGTTCGCCCGAGAGGCCCCAGTCCTTGCTGTCGGTGCGATAGGTCACGCCCGGGGTGGTCGACTGGCTACGCACGAAGCTTTCACCGGCCGGCGCCACCTGGAAGTGGGCCCCGAAAGCCTGGAGCAGCGGCAGCAGGCTGTTCGCGCTGGCGACCGGCTGGCCATCAGCCCCGCGCGACAAATTGCGCACCGGGTTCAGCAGGATCCCGCCGCAGCAGTTCTCGGCCTTCTTGGCATAGTCGGCGATCAGGCGCAGCTTGAT
>CAWUNP010000117.1:0-5427 GCA_963923805.1 uncultured Novosphingobium sp.
CCCGGTGCCCACGCACGAGTGGCATCCGGCAGAAGCCTTCGGACCGGGAGCCGTGGCCTTCCCCAACGTGCCGAGCGCCCTCGCCGCCCTGCCCGATGACGGCCTGCCAGTGCTGATCGCCGGTTCGCTTTACCTGTCGGGCGAGGTCTTGCGGCTTAACGGCGAGCTGCCGGATTAAGCCTTGGCCGGCCCGTCATCCTCGGTGCTCGGCTGGCGGCTCGTCTGGACCAGGTAGCCCTTGTTCCACAGCAACCACAGCAGCAGCATGCCCGGTATCGCGGCGACGATCGTGAAGCCCCAGAACCAGGTCCACCCCAGCTTTTCGGCGATCACCCCGGCGGGCGAGGCCAGCCAGGTCCGCCCGAAGGCCGCGAAAGACGAAAGCAGCGCGAACTGGGTGGCGGTGTAGGCGAGGCTCGACAGGCCCGAGAGATAGGTTGCAAAGACCGTCAGGCCGATGCCGCTGGTCACATTCTCGGTCCCGATCGCGGCAACCAGCATCCAGTAATTGTTGCCGCTGACCGACAGCACCATGAACATCACGTTCGAGAACATCATCAGCAGGCCCGAGATCAGCAGCGCGCGGCCCATGCCCAGCCACAGGATGAACGGCGCGCCCAGCGCCGAACCCAGGATCAGCGCACCAAAGCCCCACAGCTTGTTGGCGGAAACGTAATCGAGATCGGCAAAGCCAAGATCGACGATCATCGGCGCCAGCATGGTCTGGCCCATGGCATCGCCCACCTTGTAGATCAGCACGAAGCCGAGGATCAGCACCGAACCGTGGCGGCCCAGGAATTCGCGGAACGGGTTAATCACAGTTTCGATCAGCCACTGCCCGGCGCTGATGCCCTTGGCCTCGGCAAAGCGGTCAACATATTTGCCCGGCCCGGCAATCAGCGAACCGATGATCGCGGGGATGATCGCAAAGGCGGTCAGGCCATAGCCCATGGCCCAGCCAAGCCCGAGCCCTTCGGCCGATGCCAGATAGACCGTCCCCGCCCCGGCAATCAGGTTGCCGGTGCGATAGCCGAACTGGTTGGTGGCCGTGCCGTGCGCGAACTCATCTTCCTCCAGAATCTCAATGCGATAGGCGTCGATCACGATATCCTGCGTGGCGGAAAGGAAGGCCGTCACCACCGCCCAGAACACGAAGGGGCCAAGGTGGCCCGGCTGCGGGTCACTCGCCCCCAGTTGCCAGATCGAAACGAACAGCAGCGCCTGGACGACGTAGAGCCAGCTGCGACGCTGGCCGAACAGGCGGGTCAGCACCGGGATCGGCAGCTTGTCGACCAACGGGGCCCACAGGAACTTGATCGTATAGGGCGTACCCAGCGCAACCGCGAAACCGATGGTGGCCGTATCGATCCCGACCTTGGCCAACCAGAAGGTCATCGTTGCCACCAGCAGGGTCAGCGGGAAGCCGCTGGAAATGCCGAGCAGGAAGGTGATCAGCGGGTTCTTGCGCAGATAGGGCCGGAACGAGGGGATGCGCGTGGCCAGCAGGCCCAGGCCCAGCAAGACGCCCACAAAGATCACAAACCGGATCAGTTCGACCGACATTCAAACGCTCCCCACCAAAATCGCTTGCGACACTAGCGCGGTTTGGGTCTATTCCTAGCCTTGATGGCCACAGCATCCACACTTCCCGGCACCAGCCCGACCCCCGGCCAACTTGCCTTGGCCCAGGCGATTGCCGATGGCTGCACGCGGCCCGCCAACGGCGTCTCCTCGGTCCCGGCCAGTGTCTACACCGATCCTGCGCACTGGGCGCGTGAACAGGCCGCGCTGTTTGGCCGCCTGCCGCAGGTGCTCTGCCCTTCGGCACTGCTGCCTGAGCCCAATATGTCGGTGCCACATGATGCGACTGGCCGGCCGCTGCTGATCACCCGTGACAGCGATGGGCAGGTCCACGTTTTCCTGAACGTCTGCAAGCATCGCGGCACCCGGCTGGTGGAAGGACAGGATGTGCAGTGCGGCAAGCGGCTGACCTGCCCCTATCACGCCTGGACCTATGCCACGGACGGGCGCCTACTGGCCCTGCCCCGCCCCGATACCTTCCCCGGCCTCGACAAGGCGGGCTATGGCCTGGCCGAACTGCCCAGCTGCGAGGCGGGCGGACTGATCTGGTATGCTCCGCAGGGCGAGGCGGACTTTTCGGACGCGATTACGCTTGGCGCCGATTTCAATGCCTTCGCCATGCGCGATCTGCACCTCTTCGCGCGCAAGACCCATGATGTCGCTTCGAACTGGAAGCTCATCATGGACGCCTTCCTCGAAAGCTACCACGTCGCCCGGCTCCACGCGGCGACGATCGGCCCGTTCTTCAAGGATGGCGTGACCAGCGGGGACCAGATCGGCCCACACCAGCGCAGCCTGGTGGCCCGCGCGGCCGAGCTGGACGGGATCGACCTGACCGACATGGCCTCGCTGCGCCGGATCGGGACCTTTGCCTATCAACTGTTCCCGGCCACGGTGCTGGTGATCAGCCCCGATTACATCAACGTCATGGCGCTCTGGCCGCAGGGGCACGATCGCACCTTGGTCGAGGACTTCATGCTGATCCCCGAAGCCCCGCAGACCGACAAGGCGCGTGACCATTGGGAACGGAGCTGGACACTGCTGGATGGCGGCGTTTTTGGCAGCGAAGACTTCCGCGCCGCCGCGCTGGGGCAACAAGGGCTTTCGACCGGCGTCGTGCCGCAGCTGACGCTCGGCACGCTGGAAGGCGGTATCCGCCGCCTGCACGAGATCTGCGCAGAACAGATGGCGCTTGCCGAAGGTTAGCGCCAGGGCTTCGACAAGCTCAGCCTGAGCGGGTTTCGGGGAAACGCGCTTAACCCCGCTCAGCCTGAGCCTGTCGAAGGCCCAGCGCCACGCTTCCCCCAAAGCAGTTCTGCCGCTAAGGCCGCGCCATGACTGCGTCTGACACCCCCAGAAACGGCGATCGCATCGCCAAGCTCCTCGCCCGCGCTGGCATTGCCAGCCGCCGCGAAGTGGAGCGGATGATTGCCGAAGGCCGGGTCAAGATCGGTGACGAAGTGGTCACCACCCCCAACACCGTGCTGACCAGCCTGAAGGGCGTGAGCGTTGACGGCAAGGCCGTAAAAGCCCCCGATCCGGCCCGCCTGTTCCTGTTCCACAAGCCCGCCGGGCTGCTGACGGCGGAGCGTGATCCCGCTGGCCGCCCGACGATCTACACCGCGCTGCGCAATGCCTTGCCCGCCAATGCCGGGCGCGTGATGCCGATCGGGCGGCTCGACTTCAACACCGAGGGGCTGCTGCTGCTGACCAACGATGGCGGACTGAAGCGGACGATGGAGCTGCCCGCCACCGGCCTGCCGCGCACATACCGCGCGCGCACCTTTGGCGACATTACCCAGGAACAGCTGGAAGAGCTGATCGAGGGGATCGAGATCGATGGCGTCCGCTATGGCCCGATCAATGCCAACATGGAGCGCAGCACCGGTCGGAACCAGTGGATCGAGGTGACGATCACCGAAGGCAAGAACCGCGAAGTGCGCCGCGTGCTGGAGCATCTGGGGCTGGAAGTCAGCCGCCTGATCCGCATCTCCTACGGCCCGTTCGAACTGCTCGATCTGCCGCGCGGTCAGGCGGTGGAGCTTCGCCAGGTCGAGGTTGAGCGGTTCATGAAGGGCCTGAAGGTGCCCGGTGAGCCCACCGCCCCGCGCCCGGCGCATGAACAGGCCCGCCTGCGCATCCGCCGCGATGGCCCGCGCAAGCCGGCTGGCGGTGCCAAGCCCGCAGGGCGCAAGCCTGCCCCGCGCAAGCCGGGACCGGGCCGCAAATGAGCCTCCGGATCATTGCCGGGCAATGGCGCGGGCGCAAACTCTCTGCCCCGACGGGTGATGCCACCCGGCCGACTGCGGACCGCACCCGCGAAACGCTGTTTTCGATGCTGGTCAGTCGGATCGGGGACTTTGAGGGGCTGACCGTGGCCGATCTCTTCGCCGGGTCCGGCGCACTGGGCCTTGAAGCCCTGTCGCGCGGCGCGGCGTCATGCCTGTTCGTGGAGCAAGACGCCGCCGCGCTGCGGGCGCTGCGCTCCAACATTGCCAACCTCCATGCCCAGCCGCAAACCGATGTCCGCGCAGGCTCGGTACTGGCGCTGGGCCCGGCCAAGGCTCCGCTCGATATCGTGCTGCTCGACCCGCCCTATGGCACCGGCGCAGGCCAGGTCGCGCTCGACAAGCTGAACCGGCTTGGCTGGATTGGCCCGGCCACCTGGATCAGCCTGGAAACCGCGCATAACGAGGTGCCGCAGGTCAAGGGACTGGAAGCCGTGGCCGATCGCAAGGTCGGCAAGGCGCGGCTGACGCTGTTCAGGCTTGCGGCCTAGCCGCGAGGACGCCCACAAGGGTCAGAATGCCCGCCAGGCTGAGCAGCAGGCCCGCCTGCGCGCCCATGCCGTGCCCTGCGAGCCACTGGGCAGCCAGCGGCGTGAGTGCGCCGCCCACAATGCCACCAGCATTGAAGGCGACCGAGATCCCGCTGTAACGCACACCCACCGGGAACAGCGTCGGCAGCCATGAGCCCAGCGGGCCATAGACGAAACCCATCACCATCAGCGCCGCTGCGAGGGTGGCGAAAATGGTGGGCAGCGAACCCGACGACAGCCCCGGACCAAAAACAAGCCCCAGCACGACCGTCGCCACGGCACCCAGCAAGAGCGTTCGCGCTGGTGAGGCTCGATCAGCGTAAATGGCGGCAAGCACGATGCCCAGTGCAAGGAAGGTGTTGGCGCCCAGCTGCACCGCCAGAAACGTCTCGCGGCTATAGCCGAAGGTCGTGGTGCCTTGCGCCAGGGCATAGGCCGTAGCGAGGTAGAAGATCGCGAAGCAGGCAATCACCCCGGCGCTGCCCGCCAGCAGCGGAGCGAGGTGGCGGCGCAGTTCCCACAGCGGCATGGTGTGCGGCGGCGCCTTGGCCAGCGCTTCCTTGAAGGCCGGCGTTTCGCCGATCTTCAGCCGCACCCATAGGCCGATGATCACCAGCACGGCGCTGAACAGGAACGGCAGGCGCCAGCCCCAGGCGTTGAAATCGGCGTCCGTCAGCCACAGGCCGAGCAGCAGGAACAGGCCGTTGGCGACCAGAAAGCCGACTGGCGCACCCAGCTGCGGCGCAGCGCCGAACCGCGCCGTCCAGCCCGGCGGAGCGTTCTCCACCGCCAGCAGGGCTGCCCCGCCCCATTCACCGCCCAGGCCAAAGCCCTGGCCGAAGCGCAGCAGGCACAGCAGCGCCGGAGCGACCCAGCCAACCATGGCATAGGTCGGCAGGAAGGCGATCAGCAGCGTCGATCCGCCCATCAGCAGCAGCGAGGCAACCAGGGTCGACTTGCGCCCGATCCGGTCCCCGAAATGGCCAAAGGCAATCGCCCCGACCGGCCGCGCGAAGAAGGCGATGCCG
>CAWUNP010000118.1:0-5423 GCA_963923805.1 uncultured Novosphingobium sp.
GCCGCGACCGACTTCGAAGCCGGCAACGGCGAAGAGCCGGAAGCCGAGGCAGAAGCCCCGGCCGCTGCCGAAGCTGCTGACGAGGGCGAAGAAGCCTAAGGCTTCCGCGCTTTCGCAAACCGATCAAGGGGGTGCTTCGGCGCCCCCTTTTTCGTTGTGCAAACGGTTTCACCCGCAACGTAATTGAAATGTCATCGCGATCTGTCTAAAGGCCCGCGATGCTAAACATAGAAAAGACCATCGCGGAATTGGTCCGCGTTTACAACGAAGCCGTCGCCACCCTCCGCTCCGACATCGCGAACTTCGCTGCCGACGGAACCCTTCCCCCTGCCGAACGCCGCACCTCGCGCGCCTGGTGCTATCCGGAATTGCGGATCGCCTATGCCGGCGCCGAAACCCGGCCAGACCTGGCCCGTGCCTTTGGCCGCCTGGCCCATGCCGGCAATTTCGTGACCACGGTCACCCGCCCTGCCCTGTTTGCAGACTACCTGACCGAACAGCTTGGCCTGCTGGCCGATGACTATGATATCGAAGTCACGGTAGGCCGCTCAGCGCAGGAAATTCCATTCCCCTACGTGATCGATGCCAGCTCGGGCCTTGGCACGCTCAGCCCGCCGGATCTTGCCCGCTACTTCCCCGCCACCGAACTCGCCATGATTGGCGATGAACTGGCTGACGGGATCGAGCTGAGTGATCCGGACGGCAATATGCCGCTGGCCCTGTTTGATGGCCTGCGCACCGATTTCAGCCTGGCCCGGCTCGCCCACTATACCGGCACGCCGATTGAAGACTTCCAGCGCTTCATCCTGTTCACCAATTACCACCGCTATGTCGACGAATTCGTCGACTGGGCCGGGACCCAGCTGGGCAAGGATGAGAACGTCCGCCTTTCGGGCGCCGGCGGCCTGCTGGTCGAACAGGCGACCGACAACGCACGCGAGCGCCTGTCAGACACGGCCTGGCGCCGCCACCAGATGCCGGCCTACCATCTCGTCCGCGAAGACAAGATGGGCATCACCCTGGTCAACATCGGGGTCGGCCCATCCAACGCCAAGACGATCTGCGATCACCTGGCGGTGCTCCGCCCCGAAGCCTGGCTGATGATCGGCCACTGCGGCGGTCTGCGCGATACCCAGCGGATCGGGGACTATGTCCTCGCGCATGCCTATCTGCGCGACGATCACGTGCTCGATTGCGTCCTGCCGCCGGAAATCCCGATCCCGGCGATTGCCGAAGTGCAGATTGCGCTCGCTCAGGCAGCAGAGCAGGTCAGCGGCGATACCGGCGCGAACCTGAAGAAGCGGATGCGCACCGGCACGGTGGCCACCACCGACGATCGCAACTGGGAGCTGCGCTACACCCAGTCAGCCCGCCGCCTCAGCCAGAGCCGCGCAATCGGGATCGACATGGAAAGCGCCACCATCGCCGCACAGGGCTATCGCTTCCGCGTGCCTTACGGGACGCTGCTGTGCGTTTCGGACAAGCCGCTCCATGGCGAGATCAAGCTGCCGGGGCAGGCCAACCGCTTCTATGAAGAAGCGATTGCCGCCCACCTGCAGATCGGCACCAAGGCCTGCGAACTGCTCCGCGCCGAGGGCGACAAGCTCCATTCGCGCAAGCTGCGCGCCTTCAAGGAACCGCCGTTCCGTTAAGTTGCAACCGGCTGACCCGTTTGATGCGGGTCAGCTTGCCGGCTTGTCAGAGCTCCAGCCATCAACGGCTACGCGCCACTGGCCGTCGGCTTCCTTGTGGAAGATGTTGATGCCCTTGCCGACATCGGTCGAAACCGCGCCGGTCTTCCGGTCGGTGTCGATCACCTTGTAGGTATAGCGTTCAAAAGCCCAGTCACCGCTGACGGTGAACCCGTGGGAGGTCTTTTCCCACTTGGTCTGGTAGGCGGCGAAATAGCCGCCAACCCACTTGCCGACGGCGTCCTTGCCGATCAATTCTGGTGCGCCCGGCGCCTGATAGACCACATCATTGGTCAGCACGGCCTTGAGCTTTTCCGCATCGTTGCTGTTGATTGCGGCAACATAGCCGCCATGCGCTGCCGCTTCAATAGCCGCAGCATCAACTGCTGGAGCAGCCTTGTCGCCGCCTGAGCAGGCCGTCAGCAGCAGCACGCCAAACGCGGCTGCAAGTGGTTTTGAGTTCTGCATAAGTCTCCCCCTTTTGAATTGCGGGAGAGACTGTCACGACCCTAAAGGTCTGGCAATGCGTGGCATTACGAATGACTGCAGGGATACGGGGCATGCTGGAAAGCACGCCCCGCCGCAGGCTTACCAGCCTGACTTCATCCCCTTGTTCTGCTGATCGAGCCACTTCTTGAGCGGCGCGAAGTAGGCCATCATCGCCTTGCCGCTCATTTCGCGGCTGCCGGTGAAGGCCTGCAGCGCGTCGGGCCAGGGCTTTGACGCACCCATTTCCAGCATGGCGTTCAGCTTCTTGCCGACTTCCTTGTTGCCATAGAACGAGCAGCGATGCAGCGGGCCCTTCCAGCCGGCTGCCTTGCAAGCGGCCTCATAGAACTGGAACTGCAGGATCCGCGCCAGGAAGTAGCGAGTGTACGGCACCACCGCCGGGACGTGATATTTGGCACCAGCGTCGAACGCATCGGCCCCGCGCGGGCTGGGCGGCACGATGCCCTGGTACTTCAGGCGCAGGTCGGTCCAGGCCTGCTGATAGCCTTCCGGCTTCACCTGGCCCGAGAAGATCTGCCAGCGATAACGGTCGACCAGCAGGCCGAAGGGCAGGAAGGCCACCTTGTCCATCGCCTGCCGCAGCAGTAGGCCGATGTCCTTGTCAGCTGATGGCACCTTGCTGCGATCGAGCAGGCCGATCTGCACCAGGTATTCCGGCGTGATCGACAGCGCGATCGCGTCGCCGATCGCCTCGTGGAAGCCATCGTTGGCCCCATCGAGGTAGAACGGCGCCTGCTTATTGTAGGCGCGCTGGTAATAGTTGTGGCCCAGCTCGTGGTGGATCGTGGTGAAATCATCGCCATTCACCTTGATGCACATCTTGATGCGCAGGTCCTCGACATTGTCGACGTCCCAGGCCGATGCGTGGCAAACAACTTCACGATCCTGCGGCTTCACGAATTGCGAGCGCTCCCAGAAGGTCTTGGGCAGCGGGGCGAAGCCCAGCGAGGAGAAGAACCCTTCCCCCGTCTTGACCATCTTGATCGGATCGTAGTTCTTTTCCTTGAGCAGATCGGTCAGATCATAACCGACATCGCCAGCGCCCTTGGGGGCAACGATGTCATAGATGTTGCCCCATTCCTGGGCCCACATGTTGCCCAGCAGGTCAGCGCGGATCGGGCCGGTCTTGGCCTGCACGGCATCGCCATACTTGGCGTTGAGCTTGCCGCGGACATAAGTGTGGAGGCTGTCATAGAGCGGCTTCACTTCCTGCCACAGCTTCTCCGTCAGCGCGGCAAACTCTTCCGGGCTCATGTCATAGTTGGACCGCCACTGCGCGCCGACATCGGCAAAGCCCAGTCCCTGTGCGCCTTCGTTGCCCAGCGCGACGAGCTGGGCATAGTCCGCCTTCATCGGCTTGCCGACATTATCGTGCCAGCTGGTCCACATTTCCTTCAGCTCTTCGGGATTGCGGCTGGTGCCCATCCGCTCTTCGATATCGCTGCCGTTGATTGGCTGGCCGTTCAGCGTGCCCTTGCCCTTGCCGTAGATGCCCTGCATCCGCGCCTTGATCGTGGCCATTTCCTGGGCCGCACCTTCGCGGGTCGGGGCCGGCAGGGTGATCGCCGTGCGCATCCGGTTGAGCTTGCGCCCGGTGTCATAGGACAGGTTCGGGGTCTGGGCGTACTTGGCCGCCAGAAGCGCATTGTTGACGCTCATCGTCGTGATCGCGGCGTCTGCCCGCGCGGTCAGGGCTTCGGTGTCCTGGTTGATATAGGTCTCATAGACCCAGCCGGCCTGGCCAGCTTCGATCACGGCCTGGTTGAAATCCTTCTCCGCCTTGGCAACGAAGGCGTCAGCTTCGGCCTGCGGGGTCTTGGCGTCCTGCGCAAAGGCAGGTGCGGTCACCAGCGCCGTGGCCAGCGCGGCGAGCGAAACGATCCTCTTCATGGGGTTCATCCTCATCAAAAATTCCACGACCAACAGGTCGTTGCGATTCACGCTGGCGAGGCCACTGGCGCCGGTCAAGTACCGATCTGCCAATGGCTTCAGGCCAGCAGGAAATCGCGGATCGCCTCACCCAGTTCCGGCTTGGTGACGCAGCTCATGTGCGTACCCGGTACGGTGACCAGCGTGGCGTTTGGCAGGGCTTCGGCCAACAGGTCGGGTGAACCGTTGTCGCGATCCTGATCACCGTTCACCACGAGGGTCGGCATGGTCAGCGCGGCCAGCGCCGCGGGATCAGTATCGCTGAAGGTCTGCAACAGCAGCCGGACCGCCACGCGATCCACCTTCATGGTCTTCATGAAGGATACCGCCGGGAAGGCCGGATCGCCGTGCTTCACCTCGTCAAAGCGGTCGATCGCATCGGTGAAATAGGCCGCGCGGCCGGTCCAGCCCGCCAGCCCTTCCAGCCCCATCCCGCCAAGCGCGAGCTTGCGGGGCTGAAGGCCATGGATCACCGCCCGCACCGAAGTGCGCGCGCCCAGCGAGAAGCCGACCAGATCAAAATCGGTCAGCCCCAGGGCTTCGAACAGGGCGATAACGTCGCGCGCCAAAACGTCAGGCGGATAGGCCGAGGGATCGTGCGGCTTGCCGCTTTCGCCATGGGCACGCAAGTCCGGCATCAGGCATTCGAACCCGGCATCGGCCAGCAATTGGGCCTGGCCCCAGTTCATCCAGTTCATCTGCGCGCTGGAAAAGAGGCCGTGCAGCAGCACCACCGGCCACCCTGCCCCCAACCGGTGCAGCGCCAGCGGGGTGCCATCAAACGATTGAATCGTCTCCATTAACTTCAAACCTCAACCTTTCTTGAGGTGTCGCCGTCCGAGAAGCTCAGCGATCTGAACAGCGTTCAATGCGGCGCCCTTGCGCAGGTTGTCCGAAACGCACCACAGCGACAGGCCATTGTCGACGGTGGAGTCCTCGCGCACACGGGACACGAAGGTCGCGCCATCGCCGACGCACTCGACCGGGGTGACGTAACCACCGTCCTCGCGCTTGTCGATCAGCATGACGCCCGGCGCTTCACGCAGCAGTTCCTGGGCCTGCTCGGCGCTGATCTCGTCCTCGAACTCAAGGTTGACCGCCTCGGAATGGCCGACGAAAACCGGCACGCGCACGCAGGTAGCGGTGACCTTGATCTTCGGATCGAGGATCTTCTTGGTCTCGACCACCATCTTCCATTCTTCCTTGGTCGAACCATCATCCAGGAAGCTGTCGATGTGCGGGATCACGTCTGTCTCTTATACACATCTGACGCTGCCGACGATACTCCTTGTG
>CAWUNP010000119.1:0-5419 GCA_963923805.1 uncultured Novosphingobium sp.
CTATGGTACGGCGCGGATCAAGCCGGTCGACGTGATCGTCGGCCCGGGCAACGCCTGGGTGGCCGAAGCCAAGCGCCAGCTGTTTGGCGTAGTCGGGATCGACATGGTGGCCGGTCCCAGCGAGATCCTGCTGATCGCCGATGGCAAGAACTCGCCCGAATGGACCGCGGCCGATCTGCTGAGCCAGGCCGAGCATGACCCTTCGGCCCAGTCGATCCTGATCACCGACGATCCGCTGTTTGCCGATACCGTGGCCGACCGGATCGGGGTGGAACTGGCCATGCTGCCAACAGCGAAAGTCGCCAGCGAGAGCTGGAACACCCACGGCACGATCATCGAAGTGGCTGACCTGCTGGCCGAGGCCCCTGCCCTCGCCAATGCCCTCGCCGCCGAACACGTCCAGATCGCGACTGACGATCCGCAGGCCCTGTTTGACAAGATCCGCCATGCCGGGTCGGTCTTCCTGGGCCGGATGACGCCGGAAGCGGTTGGCGATTACGTTGCCGGACCGAACCACGTGCTCCCCACCGGGCGCCGCGCGCGGTTCTCGTCCGGCCTGTCCGTGCTGGATTTCATGAAGCGGACCAGCTTTATCCAGCTTGATGCCAAGGCGCTGAAGGCCGTTGGCCCGGCCGCGGTGGAACTGGCCAATGCCGAAGGGCTGACCGCCCACGCGCGCTCGATCGAAGTGAGACTTGAAATATGAGTAATGCCAAAGCCCGCCCCGCCGCCCGCCTCGCGGCGGTGCAGGCGCTGTATCAGCACGCGATGGAAGGCACGCCGATGGCCTCCCTGCTTGACGAGTTTCACCGTCACCGGCTGGGCGCGGAGATCGAAGGCGATCAGTATGCCCAGGCCGAAGTCGCCTTCTTCGATGCCATCGTGCAGGGCGTGATCGCCCGCTATGAAGAGATCGACGCGCTGCTCGAAGCGCGCCTCGCCGAAGGCTGGAAGCTGGAACGGCTTGACCGCACCATGCTCCAGATCCTGCGCGCGGGCGTCTGGGAACTGCTGGCCCGCCGCGATGTAGCGACAGGCACCGCGATCAGCGAATATGTCGACGTGGCCCACGCCTTCTTCGAAGCGCGCGAGGCCAAGTTCGTCAATGGCGTGCTCGATGCCGTGGCCAAGGATGTGCGCGGCTGAGCCGCGAAGCTGCCTTCATTGCTGCCCTGCGTGGCCTTGCCACGCATCCTGCCGCACGCGGGCTGGCTGACGACTGCGCGGTGCTGGACTTTGGCACCGAAACGCTGGTCCTGACCCATGATGCGATGGCGGAAAGGGTTCACTTCCTGACCGGGCAGGACCCGGCCGATGTTGCCTGGAAGCTGGTTGCCTCAAACCTGTCTGACCTGGCCGCCAAGGGCGCGGAGCCGCTGGGCGTCCTGCTGGGTTATCAGTTCAGCGCGGACGACGATCGCTTCCTGGCCGGTCTGACCGAGGTGCTGGCGCATTACGGCGTGCCGCTGCTGGGCGGTGACACGATTGGCAGCAACGGCCCGCAGGTGCTGGGCCTGACTGCGCTGGGCCGGGCGACGCACCGTCCGGTCCCTTCCCGCAGTGGTGCCAAGGCGGGCGACACGCTGTGGCTGACCGGCGCGGTCGGGGCAGCGATGCTCGGGTTCGAAGCCCTGCGTAACGGCACCGATGCCGATAGCCTTGCCTTCCGCCGCCCGCTTGCCCTGCTGGCCGAAGGCTGGGCGCTGGCACCGCTGGTCACCGCGATGATGGACGTTTCCGACGGCCTGCTGCTCGATGCCAGCCGCATGGCCCGCGCCTCTGGCGTTTCCTTCGCGATCGACAGCGCCGCCGTGCCGATTGCCACGCCCGAGGCACGCCGTGCAGAGGCCCTGCGCTGGGGTGAGGATTACCAATTGCTGTTTACCCTGCCCGATGGTGTGGAGCCGCCGGTCAAGGCATTCCGGATCGGTCAGGCGATCCCGCAAGCCGAAGCCCCGGTCTTGCTCGACGGCCAGCCGCTGAACGAAGGCGCTGGCCTGGGCTACGAACACGGCTAAATCCGGGTGAGCCCCCGCGCAGGCGGAGGCCTCAGGCCGTCCGGCGCGAGATGGCCTGAGGTCCCGGCCTTCGCGGGGACGCACCTCCAAGCGTTCTAAAGCGGCGAGACGTCCACCCCGCGCGCCTTCAGGATCGGCTTGAGCGCGTAATAGGCGTGCTTGGTCCGGTGGTTCGGGATGCCGGGATAGAGGTGGTGGACGATGTGGTACTGCATCCCCATCGACAGCACATGGCCCACCCGGCTTTTGAACACATAGGTGTTCTCGTACCGTCCCATCTTGCCCTCGCGCGGGTGATGCGGCGCCCAGGACAGGAAGAAGCGGATGTAGCTGAGACCGATGTGGCGCGGCAGCCACCAGATCAGCGCGGCTTCGATCGCATAGCCGCTCCACGCCATGGTGAAGAGCGTGGCCATGAAGACCAGCTGCAGCACCATCGTTTCAACCAGCGCCCGGCGCGCGATCGGCGTGCCCATCTCGGCCAGGATGCGCTTGTAGTGATGGATCGAGCCATCCACCCCCGGCTGGCGGTTGTACCAGGTCTTGTACCAGGCCGCCCACATATTGGGGGCCTCGTCGGTGTAGTCCGGGTCCTTCTCGGGATGGTTGCAGTGATAATGATGCTCAAGATGCATCAGCCGCGCCATCGAGAACGGAAAGACGATCGGGATGGTCGAAACCGCGCCAACGGCTTCGTTCAGCCAGCGGGTCTTGCTGCCCGGGCGGCCGATGTTGGAATGCATCGCCTCATGGCTGGTAACATAGCCGCCAACGCAGAACACGCAGGACAGAACAAAGGCCAGCGGCAGGTTGAGCAGGCCCATGATCGCCAGCGGAAAGAACGAGAGCCAGACGGCGAAGCAACCGAATGCGGCCACGGCATAGGGCCACATGGCGCCGCCATGGAACTGGCGGGCAATCGCGATCTCTTCCTTGCGCAGATCGCGCCGGGTGTAGCGATCGAGCCCGTCCGGGCCGAGCGAAACGGCCGCGCGATCCTGCCCCGCCACCGCGCCGGGGATCAGGATATCCTGTTCGCTCATAGCCAGCGCCCCGCACATTGGCGATCAGCCCCCATGCGCCGCCAAGCAGCAGCCCGAAGGTGATCCGGCTGGCCCCGAATGGTGCGGCAATATCAGCCGCCGCCATCAGTTGTGCGATCAGCGGGGCGATAAAGCCAATGCCAAACAGGAACGGCATCCAGGCCAGTGTCTGCTTGAGGACCGCGGACATCATCTTAACCTTCCACAAACCATCAATACACGCAGTAATACTAGTTTTGCGATCCAGCGCCAGCAGGAAAGTCTGGCGGGTGCCGCGCTAATCCGGGGCGCGGGGAAAAGCCGGTGCGAAATGATTGCATGGCGGGAAAAGTTCTATAGCCTCCCTTATGGCTCCGCGTAGGCGGGGTTTTTACAATCTATAATAAGGGGGAGCGAACTCGTGGATCTCGTCACGCTCGCAATCATCCTGGGTCTGGTAGCCGTGCTTTACGGCTTTGTTACCAGTCGCCAGGTTCTCGGCGCGTCCGCCGGGAATGCCAAGATGCAGGAAATTGCCGCCGCCATTCAGGAAGGCGCACAAGCCTACCTGAAGCGCCAGTACACCACCATCGCCATCGTGGGCGTGGTCGTTGCGCTGATCATCGTCGCCACGCTTGGCACGATCTCGGCCACCGGCTTCGTCATCGGCGCCGTGCTTTCGGGCGTGGCTGGCTTCATCGGGATGAACATCTCGGTCCGGTCAAATGTCCGCACGGCCGCAGCCGCCCAGTCGGGCCTGCAAGCCGGTCTGACCCTGGCCTTCCGCGCCGGGGCGATCACCGGCATGCTGGTGGCCGGCCTCGCGCTGCTCGCCATCGCGGTGTTCTACTACTACCTGACCTCTGTGGCCGGCTACACCGTGGGCGGCGAAGACCGCACCGTAGTTGATGGCCTGGTGGCCCTCGCCTTTGGTGCATCGCTGATCTCGATCTTTGCGCGCCTTGGCGGCGGGATCTTCACCAAGGCTGCCGACGTCGGTGCTGACCTGGTCGGCAAGGTAGAAGCAGGCATTCCGGAAGACGATCCACGCAACCCGGCCGTGATCGCCGACAACGTGGGGGACAATGTGGGTGACTGCGCCGGCATGGCTGCCGACCTGTTCGAAACCTATGTCGTCACCGTTGGCGCCACCATGGTGCTCACCGCCCTGCTGCTAAAGGGTCTGGGTGATGCCCTGGCTCCGATGATGGCGCTGCCGCTGCTGATTGGCGGCGTTTGCATCGTTACCTCGATCGTGGGCACCTATTTCGTCCGCCTGGGTGGCGGTTCGAACATCATGGGCGCCATGTACAAGGGCTTCCTGGTCACCGCCGTCCTCTCGGTCGGCGCGATCTGGTGGGCGATTTCCTATGCTCTGGGCAGCATGGAAACCGCGATGAGCTACACGATCCTGGATACCACGGTGAGCTTCACCGGCCGGATCCTGTTCTATTGCTCGCTGCTCGGCCTGGTCATCACCGGCCTGATCATCTGGATCACCGAGTACTACACCGGCACCAACTATCGCCCGGTCCGTTCGATCGCCAAGTCGTCGGAAACCGGTCATGGCACCAACGTCATCCAGGGTCTGGCGATCAGCCTTGAATCGACCGCGCTGCCGACGATCGTGATCTGCGCCGGCATCATCATTGCCTACCAGCTCGCCGGCCTGATCGGGATTGCCTATGCGGCAACCGCCATGCTCGCTCTGGCCGGCATGGTCGTGGCGCTCGATGCCTATGGCCCGGTGACCGACAATGCCGGCGGCATTGCCGAAATGGCCGGCCTCGACGATTCGGTCCGTGAAAAGACCGACGCGCTCGATGCAGTGGGCAACACCACCAAGGCCGTGACCAAGGGCTATGCCATCGGTTCGGCCGGCCTCGCAGCACTCGTGCTGTTCGCGGCCTACACCACCGACCTGCGTGAGTTCTTCCCGGATCTGACCGTCAGCTTCAGCCTGGAGAACCCCTATGTGATCGTCGGCCTGCTGCTCGGCGCGCTGCTCCCGTACCTGTTCGGTGCGATGGGCATGACCGCCGTTGGCCGCGCCGCCGGTGACGTGGTGAAGGACGTGCGCGACCAGTTCGCCAACGACAAGGACATCATGACCGGCAAGTCCAAGCCGAACTATGCCCGTACGGTTGACCTGGTGACCAAGGCAGCGATCAAGGAAATGATCATTCCTTCGCTGCTGCCGGTGCTGGTTCCGATCGTGGTCTACTTCGTGATCTCGGCAGTGGGTGGCCAGGCCAACGGCTTTGCCGCGCTGGGCGCACTGCTGCTGGGCGTGATCGTTGGCGGCCTGTTCGTCGCGATCTCGATGACCTCGGGCGGTGGCGCCTGGGACAATGCGAAGAAGTACATCGAAAACGGCAA
>CAWUNP010000120.1:0-5413 GCA_963923805.1 uncultured Novosphingobium sp.
CAACTGGTTGCCATCGGCATCGACCAGACGAATGCTGCCGCTGGCCTCAACCAAACCGGTCTTGCGGTTCCAGACCACCTTGTCGGCCCGCACCGACTGGCCATCGCGGCGCATCACGACATTGCCGAACGCGGTAACGCTGTCCGAACTGTCATCATAACTGATGCCGTCGGCCTCGAAGGCCAGCGGCACTTCGGCCGGGGCTTCACTGGCGGGCAAAGTGCCGGTTTGCCGGGCCTGGGCCGCGCTGGCCAAGGCCAGGAGCGCAAGCGCGAGCGCGCCGGATTTCCAGCGGCCGGTGGCAAGGTCGGGGCAGGGCGGCCGCAGCCGCGCGGGGTCACGCATGCGCTTGCCTATCGCACCGCCGGCGCCTAACTGCAATCCACGCTAACCAAGGTCGATCCGCCGGGCGGTTCGGCCGGTCGCAGGTCCAGTTTTTCCGGAGCTATCATGCAGATTGAATTCGTCGCCGGCCCGCTTGCCGCCACTGCCTCGCCTGTTGCCCGCATCGTCGATCAGGCGGCGCTGCCGGCCGATCTCGATCCGGTGCTGGTTGAAAGCGCTCGCGTTGCGCGGTTCACCGGCAAGGCCGGACAGGCGCACGAAGGCTTTCTGAACCGCGCTGGCGCGATCGTCCGCATGGCCCTGGCCGGCGCGGGTGAACCGGCGGCCAAGGATCGCTCGGCCGCACTCGAGCGCGCTGGGGCGGCACTGACGGCCAAGTTCCTGACCTCGGGCGAGGCGGTGCTGTCGCTTGACCTGACCGGCACCAAGCTCTCGCCTGCCGATGTCGCCGCCGTGCTGCTGGGCGCCCGCCTGCGCGCCTGGCGCTATGATATCTACCGCACCAAGCTGAGCGACGACCAGAAGCCCAGCCTCAAGACCCTGCGCGTTGTCGGCGCCCCTGAAGGCGCCGAAGCGGCCTGGGCCGTGGAAGCCGCGCTGGCCGAAGGCGTCGAGTTTACCCGTGAACTGGTGACCGAGCCGGCCAATGTGATTTATCCCGCCAGCTTTGTTGCCCGTGCCAAGGAGCGGCTGGCTGGCACTGGCGTGAACGTGCGCGTGCTCGGGCGGGATGAGATGGCCGCGCTGGGCATGGGCGCGTTGCTGGGCGTGGCGCAGGGCTCGGTGCGCGAACCGCAGCTGCTGGTGATGGAATGGAACGGCGGCCCGGCTGGCGGCAAACCCACGGCCTTTGTTGGCAAGGGGGTGACCTTCGATACCGGCGGGATCTCGATCAAGCCGGCTGGCGGCATGGAAGACATGAAGTGGGACATGGGCGGGGCCGGCGCAGTGGCCGGGGCCATGCTCGCTCTGGCCAAGCGCAAGGCCAAGGCCAATGTGGTCGGCATCTGCGGCCTGGTTGAGAACATGCCCGATGGCAATGCCCAGCGTCCGGGTGACGTTGTCACCACCATGTCGGGCCAAACGGTTGAAGTGATCAACACTGATGCCGAAGGCCGCCTTGTGCTGTGCGATGCGATCACCTGGACCCAGAAGGAGTTTGCTCCTGCCGCGGTGATCGACCTGGCCACGCTGACCGGGGCGATGATCATCGCGCTGGGTCACGAATTCGGCGGCCTGTTCGCCAATGACGACGCCCTGGCCGCCAAGCTGATCGCTTCCGGCGAAGCATCGGGTGACAAGCTGTGGCGCCAGCCGATGGGCCCGGCCTATGACAAGCTGATCGACAGCCCGATTGCCGACATGAAGAATGTCGGCCCGCGCGAAGGCGGCTCGATCACCGCGGCGCAGTTCATCCAGCGCTATGTCGAAAAGGGTACCCCCTGGGCGCACCTCGACATTGCCGGGATGGTCTGGGCCAGCAAGCCCGGCCTGACCTGGGACAAGGGTGCAACCGGCTATGGCGTGCGCGTGCTTGATCGCTTCGTGCGCGATAACCTGGAAGGCTGAACCATGCCGCGGATGCGGCGCAAGGCAGACCTGCCCAGCAAGATCTGCCCGGTGTGCGGGCTGGGCTTTGCCTGGCGCAAGAAGTGGGAGCGCGATTGGGACAATGTGATCTATTGTTCCGATCGCTGCCGGCGCAGCAAGGGAAGTGCATGAAGGTCGATTTCTATCAGCTGAGCCGCGATCCGGCCGAAAAGGTGGTGCCGCTGCTGGCGCGCAACACCTTGAAGGCGGGTGAGCGGCTGCTGGTGGTCTCGGCCGATGATGACCTGACCGGGCGGATCAGCGCGCGGCTGTGGGAAGGGGCGGAGAGCTTCCTGGCCCATGGCCTGTCGGGCGGCCCGCACGATGCCCGCCAGCCGATCCTGCTGGCCGATGCCCCGCAGGCCGCCAATAGTGCGCGCTTCATGGTTATGGCCGATGGGACCTGGCGCGATGAGGCACTCGGCTTTGATCGCGCTTTCCTGCTGTTTGATGGCAGCACGATCGAGGATGCCCGCGCCACCTGGCGCGCGCTGGACGGCAAGGACGGGGTGGAACGGCGCTATTGGCGTCAGGATGATTCCGGCAAGTGGGAACAAGCGGCCTGAAAAAGCACGACAATTCCCTGTGTCTTGCGGTGCAGCATTTTCCCGGCTAGGGGCGCGCCATCTCTCCCACATAACAATATCGCAAGGACGAACATCATGGCGGTTACCCGCACCTTTTCGATCATCAAGCCCGACGCGACCCGCCGCAACCTGACCGGCGCCGTCACCAAGATGCTGGAAGAAGCCGGCCTGCGCGTCGTTGCTTCGAAGCGCATCCACATGACCCGCGAACAGGCCGAAGGCTTCTACGCGGTCCACAAGGAGCGCCCCTTCTTCGGCGAGCTGTGCGATTTCATGATGAGCGAGCCGGTTGTCGTGCAGGTCCTTGAAGGCGAAGACGCCGTGACCCGCAACCGCGACATCATGGGCGCCACCAACCCGGCCGATGCCGCTGAAGGCACCATCCGCAAGACCTACGCCCTGTCGATCGGTGAAAACACCGTCCACGGTTCGGACTCGGATGAAAACGCGGCGATCGAAATCGCGTTCTTCTTCAAGCCCGAAGAAATCGTCGGCTGACTGTGCGCCCCCGCGAAGACGGGGGCCTCAGGCCTGAGATCCCCGCCTTTGCGGGGACTCAACATGACCTAAAAAGGGGCCGCTGGAGCAATCCGGCGGCCCTTTTTCTTGGCGGTTTTGATGCAGCGCAAGGTGTTCGCGGTCGGGCAGCGCGATGGTCATCTCAATAACCAGAGGAGACCTCATGTCGAATACCCCGCACGAACTCGCTGCCGAATTCCCCAATGATCACGCGCTGCTGCACGATCTGAAGATGCACAATCCCCACTTCGTCACCCTGGCAGAGCGCTATCATGCGGTGAACGGTGAAATCCACCGGATCGAGGCGGGGGTTGAGAACACCTCTGATGACTATGCCGAAGGGCTCAAGAAACAGCGCCTCGCCCTGATCGACGAGATCGCGGCCCTGCTGGTGAAGGCAAAGGCAGCGGCTTGATAACCCAGTTCGTCATCCCCGCGAACGCGGGGACCCATCTGATAAGTCCTCAGCCGTCACCAGATTGGCCCAGGATCGGTGATGGGTTCCAGCTTTCGCGGGAATGACGGTTTATGTTAGGCCTCTCCGCAAAGGAGAGCTTTGCATGAAGGGCATGGGCGGTGAGGGCGGCGAAGACTGCCCGTTCCAGTTCAACTTTGATCCGGCCAGCTTCAAGGTTGGCGACACGGTCAGCTACCGCGTTTCGACGATGGAAGACTGGCCCTTTGTCGGCACCCTGTTGGAAGTCCACGCCGATCACGTCGTGATTTCCCCCGGACCGACCGAGCCGGACGCCCGCTACAGGGCGACGCGTGAAAGCCGGCCAATGGTGGACGGCAGCGAAATCTAGAAGGCGTCAGACGCGTCGATCAGGCCGGTCAGCTTCTTCGGGGCCACGCTGCGCCAGCTGCGCGCAAGCCAGTCACCGATCTCGTCCCAGTCGTTGCGGCCCAGATCGAGCCGCATGGCGATCCAGCCGTCACCGAAATAGGCCGGACGATAATAGCGTTCCGGATCGTTCTCGATCAGCTGGGCCTGCTCATCGGGGCCGGAAATCTTGACCAGCAGCGCGGTCTTGCCGTCACCGTGGTGGTCCAGGCTGACATAGGCGAACTTCTTGCCCTTCACGATCCCGAAGCAGGGCATGCCGTGGCTGACCACCTCGTCGGCCTCGGGCAGGGCCAGCGCCCGCTCGCGGACTTGCGCAACCAGATGGTCGGGCGCGGTGTCGCGGCTGACCAGCGCAGCCAGGCAGCGCGAATAGAGCTGGTGTTCGGCAATCAGCACCCGCGCCGCCAGGCTGTCGGCGGTATCGCCGGGCAGGATCGCCACCCGGGTCTGGCCCAGCACCGGCCCATCGTCGAGGTCGGCGGTAACCAGGTGGACCGTGCAGCCGCCGTGGCTGTCACCCGCTTCGATCGCGCGGTCGTGAGTGTGCAGGCCTTTGTATTTCGGCAGCAGGCTGGGGTGGATATTGACCATGCGGCCTTCCCAGCCACTGACGAACTCCGGCGTCAGGATCCGCATATACCCGGCCAGCGCAACATATTGCGCCCCGCTGGCGCGGATTGCGGCGTCCATCGCCATGTCATGATCCAGCCGTTCCATGCCCTTGTGCGGCAGGGCAAAAGTCGGCACGCCTTCGGCCGCGGCCAGTTTCAGGCCGCCGGCATCCGGCTTGTTCGAGCCGACCAGCACGATCTCGTAAGGACAATCGGCGGCGCGGCTGGCATAGAGCAGCGCCGCCATATTGGTGCCGCTGCCTGAAATCAGGACGGCGACTTTGGCCCGTTCAGGCAAGGTGGACCGCTTCCCAGGCCGCGCGGGCCGACCAGGCTTCGGCGCTGCCCTGCACGGTGCAGCCGCGTTCGCCCGGCTCGATCGCGCCGATCACGTGGACCGTTTCGCCTGCAGCCTGCAGGTCCGCGATCAGCCCGGCCACGTCATCCGCCGCCACGGCCAGGGCCATGCCGATCCCGCAGTTGAAGGTTCGGGCCATTTCTTCAGGCTCGATATTGCCCTGCGCCTGCAGGAAGGCCATCAGCCGCGGCTGTTCCCAGGCATCGGCATCGATCCGGGCATGGAGCCCCTTGGGCAGGACGCGCGGCACGTTTTCCAGCAGCCCGCCGCCGGTGATATGGGCCAGCGCGTGAATCTTCCCGCCGCGGATCAGCGGCAGCAGGCTCTTCACATAGATCCGGGTCGGTTCGATCAGGTGATCGATCAGCAGCCGGTCGGCATCGAACAGGGCGGGGCGGTCCAGCTTCCAGCCCTTGTCGGCGGCCAGGCGGCGGACCAGCGAATAGCCGTTGGAATGGACACCCGACGAAGCGAGGCCGAGCAGCACGTCACCGGCCACTACCTTGTCGCCCGTCAGCTGCTCGCCGCGCTCAACCGCGCCAACGCAGAAGCTGTC
>CAWUNP010000121.1:0-5372 GCA_963923805.1 uncultured Novosphingobium sp.
GATCTGGGTGCCGTGCTTGGCCTTGAGCGCGCCGACGACCTTGCCCATGTTCTTCATGCCCTCGGCGCCGGTTTCGGCGATGATCGCGGCGATGGCGGCCTTTACCTCTTCATCGCCCATCTGCTGGGGCAGAAAGGTTTCGATCACGGCCAGCTCGGCCTTTTCGACCTCGGCCAGTTCCTGGCGGCCGCCCTGTTCATAGAGCGTGATCGATTCGCGGCGCTGCTTGGCCATCTTTTGCAGCACGTCGGTGACGATCACGTCGTCATTGGGAACATTGGTGGCGGTGCGCAGTTCGATGTCCTTGTCTTTGAGCTTGGCAAGGATCAGGCGAACGGCGGCAAGGCGGCCCTTGTCGCCGGCCTTCATCGATTCGATCTGGGCGGCCTTGATGGTATCTCTGAGCATTATCTTTTCTCGGGATTGGGGAAAGAACCCGCCTAGCCGGAATTTTCGCGTTTTCCTAGGTTGACGCTAGGGTTCTTCCACTCTAGCGGCGGTGCCTTAGCGACATCGCTGGAACCCCTTTATTCGGAGCGCCTCTTCATGGCCGACGCCGCCTCTTCGCACGCACCTAGGCCACAGGGTGCGACGGGAGTCCTTGTGCTTGCCGATGGGTCGGTGCTCTGGGGCCACGGCTTCGGTGCAACCGGCGCCGCGGTGGGCGAAGTCTGCTTCAATACGGCGATGACCGGCTATCAGGAAGTGATGACCGATCCGTCCTACGCCGGGCAGATCGTGACCTTCACCTTCCCGCACATCGGCAACGTTGGCGTCAATGACGAAGACCTTGAAGCCAAGGTCGACGGCGCGGTGGGCTGCGTGGTCCGCGAAGACGTGACCGCGCCCAGCAACTTCCGCGCTGAAGGCACCTTTGGCGATTGGCTGGCGGGGAAAGGCAAGATCGGCCTTTCGGGCATTGATACCCGCGCACTGACCCGCCGCATCCGCCTCTCCGGTGCGCCCAACGCGGTGATCGCGCATGAGCCTTCGGGCAAGTTTGACATTCCCGCCCTGATTAAGCGCGCCAAGGACTGGCCGGGGCTTGAAGGCATGGATCTGGCCCGCGTGGTCAGCCGCGAAGAGATCGAGAACTGGGAAGGCAGCGTCTGGAGCCTGGGCAAAGGCTATGGCCGCAGCCCCCATGACCAGCGCCCGCACGTGGTCGCGATCGATTATGGCGCGAAGGACAACATCTTCCGCAACCTGGTGAAGGCCGGGGCCAAGGTTACCGTGGTTCCCGCGCAGACCCCGCTCAATGGCGTGCTGGCGCTGGAACCGGACGGTGTGTTCCTTTCCAACGGCCCGGGCGATCCCGCCGCCACCGGCGCCTATGCCGTCCCGGTGATCCAGGGCCTGCTGGAGCGTGACATTCCACTGTTCGGAATCTGCCTTGGCCACCAGATGCTGGCGCTCGCCGCCGGGGCCAAGACCACCAAGATGCACCAGGGCCACCGCGGCGCGAACCACCCGGTCAAGCGGCTGGCAGACGGCGTGGTAGAGATCACCTCGATGAACCACGGCTTCGCGGTCGATAACACCGCGCTGCCCGACAATGTCGAGGAAACCCACGTTTCGCTGTTCGACGGCTCCAACTGCGGCATCGCGGTGAAGGGCAAGAAGGCCTTCGGGGTGCAGTATCACCCAGAGGCGTCGCCCGGTCCGATGGACAGCTTCTATCTCTTCCAGAAATTCATCGAAGGCCTCGCCTGATGCCGAAGCGCACTGACATCTCCTCGATCCTCGTCATTGGCGCTGGCCCGATCATTATCGGCCAGGCCTGCGAGTTCGACTATTCCGGCACCCAGGCGATCAAGGCGCTGAAGGAAGAGGGGTACCGGGTTGTCCTGGTCAACTCGAACCCGGCGACGATCATGACCGATCCGGAATTCGCCGACGCGACCTATATCGAGCCGATCACGCCCGAAGTCGTCGCCCGGATCATCGAGAAGGAACGGCCTGACGCCGTCCTGCCGACCATGGGCGGGCAGACTGCGCTGAACACCGCGCTGGCGCTGTTCAACGATGGCACGCTGGAGAAGTTCGGCGTCAAGATGATCGGCGCCGATGCCGATGCGATCGACAAGGCCGAAGACCGCCAGCGCTTCCGCGAGGCGATGGACAAGATCGGGCTGGAATCGGCGCGTTCGGGCGTGGCCCACACGGTGGAGGAAGCCTTCGCCGTGCTGGAACGCACCGGCCTGCCTTCGATCATCCGCCCCAGCTTTACCCTGGGCGGCACCGGCGGCGGCGTGGCCTATAACAAGGCCGAGTTTGAGGCGATTGTTCGCTCCGGCCTCGATGCCAGCCCGACCACCGAAGTCCTGATCGAGGAATCGCTGCTCGGCTGGAAAGAATATGAAATGGAGGTCGTCCGTGACCAGAACGACAACTCCATCATCATCTGCTCGATCGAGAACGTCGATCCGATGGGGGTCCACACCGGCGATTCCATCACCGTCGCCCCGGCGCTGACGCTGACCGACAAGGAATACCAGATCATGCGCAACGCCAGCCTGGCGGTGTTGCGTGAAATCGGTGTAGAAACAGGTGGTTCGAACGTACAGTTCGCAGTCAACCCGAAGGATGGGCGCCTGATCGTGATCGAGATGAACCCGCGTGTTTCGCGGTCTTCGGCACTGGCTTCGAAGGCCACAGGGTTCCCGATCGCCCGCGTCGCCGCCAAGCTGGCGGTGGGTTACACGCTGGACGAGCTGACCAACGAGATCACCGGCGCCACTCCGGCCAGCTTCGAGCCGTCGATCGACTACGTCGTCACCAAGATCCCGCGCTTTGCCTTTGAAAAGTTCAAGGGCGCCGAGCCGCTGCTCTCCACCGCGATGAAGTCGGTCGGTGAAGTCATGGCCATCGGCCGCAACTTCAAGGAATCGATGCAGAAGGCGCTGCGCGGCTTGGAAACCGGGCTCGATGGCTTCAACCGCGTGCTTCATCTGGAAGGCGCAGGCCGCGATGCAATCATCGCCGCGCTATCCAAGCAGACGCCGGACCGCCTGCTGATCGTGGGCCAGGCCTTCCGCGAAGGCTTCACGGTGGAGGAAGTCCACGCGATCACGCATTACGACCTCTGGTTCCTGCGCCACATCCACGAGATCATCGCTGAAGAAGCGGCGATCATGGAAAACGGCCTGCCGACCGACGCCGCGGGGCTGCGCCGCCTGAAAGCCATGGGCTTTTCCGACAAGCGGCTGGCGGTGCTGGCCGTGCGCGGCATCCACGTTGCGGGCGGTCTGGGTGAAACCTCGGCGCGGCGTTCGGGGCTGCTGCATGATGCCCTGCGCGCCATGGCTGGCGCGACGAGCGAGGAAGAGGTGCGCGAGCTGCGCCACCGGCTGGGCGTCCACCCCGTGTTCAAGCGGATCGACAGCTGCGCGGCCGAGTTCGAGGCGGTTACGCCTTACATGTATTCAACCTACGAAGGCCCCAGCTTTGGCGAGCCGGAGTGCGAGGCTGCCCCGTCAAACGCCAAGAAGGTCGTCATTCTGGGCGGCGGTCCGAACCGGATCGGTCAGGGGATCGAGTTCGACTATTGCTGCGTCCACGCCTGCTTCGCGCTGGAAGAGGCCGGCTATGAAACGATCATGGTCAACTGCAACCCGGAAACGGTCAGCACCGACTATGACACTTCGGACCGCCTCTATTTCGAGCCGCTGACCGGTGAAGACGTGCTGGAAATCCTGCGCGTGGAAATGAGCAAGGGCCAGCTGCAGGGCGTCATCGTTCAGTATGGCGGCCAAACCCCGCTCAAGCTGGCGCAGACGCTGGAAGACAATGGTGTGCCGATCCTGGGCACTTCGCCCGACGCAATCGACCTGGCCGAAGATCGTGAGCGCTTTGCAGCGCTGGTCAACAAGCTGGGTCTCAAGCAGCCGGCCAACGGCATTGCCCGTAGCCGTGACGAAGCCATCGCCGTCGCCAACCGCATCGGTTACCCGGTGCTGATGCGCCCCAGCTATGTGCTGGGCGGCCGGGCGATGGAAATCGTCGATTCCGAAGCCCAGCTGGATGACTATATCGCCACGGCGGTGCAGGTTTCGGGCGAAAGCCCGGTGCTGATTGACCAGTACCTGCGCGATGCGGTTGAATGCGATGTCGATGCCCTGTGCGATGGCGATCAGGTCGTGGTCGCCGGCGTGATGCAGCACATCGAAGAGGCCGGGATCCACTCGGGCGATTCTGCCTGCACCCTGCCGCCTTACAGTCTGCCGGCCGGGATCGTTGCCGAAATGGAGCGCCAGGCCGAGGCACTGGCGATGGCGCTGGGCGTGCGCGGGCTGATGAATGTGCAGTTCGCGGTCAAGGATGGCACCGTCTACCTGATCGAGGTTAATCCGCGCGCCAGCCGCACCGTGCCCTTCGTGGCGAAGGCGATCGGCCAGCCGGTTGCCAAGGTGGCAGCACGCGTCATGGCCGGTGAAAAGCTCAAGGACTTCCCGCCGTTCAAGCGTGAGCTGGATTACATGGCGGTCAAGGAAGCGGTCTTCCCGTTTGCGCGCTTCCCCGGTGTCGATCCGGTGCTCAGTCCCGAGATGAAGTCGACTGGCGAAGTCATGGGGATTGATCGGAATTTTGCCACGGCCTTTGCCAAGGCCCAGCTGGGCGCAGGGATGGTCCTGCCGAAGGGCGGGGTGGTGTTTGTTTCGGTCAAGGATACCGACAAGCCGGTGATTCTGCCCGCGATCAGGCAGCTGATCGGCCTTGGTTTCTCGATCATCGCCACGGGCGGTACGCAGCGTTATCTGGCGGAGGCTGGCCTGCCGGTGGAACTGGTCAACAAGGTGGCCGAAGGCCGTCCGCATATCGTCGACCGGATCATCGATGGCGAAGTGGCCTTGATCTTCAACACCACTGAAGGCTGGCAGAGCCTGAAGGACTCGCAGTCGATCCGCGCCTCGGCGCTGACCGGCAAGGTGCCGTATTTCACCACGGCGGCAGCTTCGGTGGCGTCGGTGGAGGCAATTGCAGCTTTGCGGGGCGCGCAACTTGAAGTTCGCAGCCTGCAAGACTATTATGCTTGAGTAGATCGCGTTCTCCCCACATCGCGACGGTCCGGCCTGCAATCCCCTTGGGATGCGGGGCAGGGTTCTAGTCGCTGCGCGGGGCGGTCAGGAGAAAGAGGCGAGAATGGCAAGTGTCGAAAAGCTGCCGATGCTGGCGGAAGGCTATGAAAAGCTGGTCGCTGAGCTGAAAGCACTCCGCGAGGAGCGCCCGAAGATCGTTGACGCGATCGAGGAAGCACGCGCCCACGGCGACCTGTCGGAAAACGCCGAATATCACGCCGCCAAGGAACGTCAGGGCCAGGTCGAAGCCTCGATCGCGGATCTCGAAGACAAGGTCAGCCGCGCCCAGATCAT
>CAWUNP010000122.1:0-5368 GCA_963923805.1 uncultured Novosphingobium sp.
TCTGCTACGCCATCATCGCCGGCTTCGGCTGGTACGCCCGGCGCCCGGCCTGAGGGCGCGCTTCTAGAGCATTGACGAGAAGAATTTCGCTTCAAGCGGCAGCATGGCGGCCCCGATCGCGCAGGCGTCTACGCTGGTCTGTGACAGGACCAGTTTGGGCAGCGGCCGGGGTTCGTGCCGCCGGGCATCGTCAAACAGTTCGATCGCCGGGATCATCTTCTCGGCCAGGCTCTTGGGTAGCCGCCCGCCCAGCACGATGGCCTCGGGATCGAGCAGGGCTGAGATCGACGATGCAATCAACGAGAGCGGATCGCGGCTCTTCTCGATCCATTCGTCCACCCCGGGCCATTCGGGGTCAAAGTTGGCCAGCATGGCCGAAATGCCTTCGAGATCGACTCCGTGGCGGCGCAGCGACTGCAGCAGTGTTTCGAGCGTGGGCAACTGGTAAAGCCGCCACGGCAGGATCAGGCCGATTTCGCCCCCATTGCCGTGGGTTCCGCGCATCAGGTGGTGGTTGGCGATGACCCCGCCGCCGATCCCGGCCGCCACAAACATATAGACAAAATCGGAATAGGTCCGCCCTGCGCCGAGCAGGCTTTCGCCGATGGCTGCGGCATTGCCGTCATTTTCAACCCAGGCCGGCAATCCCAGCGCTTCGCTGAACAGCGTGTCGAGTGGGACCATGGCCCATTCATCGAGGGCCGGAGGCGGGTTGAATCGCGCCTTGCCATCAAGGCAGTAACCCGAAATGCCGATCCCGATCCCGACCAGTCGCTCGCGCGCTTCGGGCCTGGCGGCGAAGAACTGTTCCTTGGCTTCGGCGATCTTGGCGAAGACGGCCTTTCGGCTCATCACCGGCATGTCGAAATAGGCATAGTCGACCACGTTGCCAGCGAAGTCCATCAGCAGGATCGACATGGCATCGGTCATCAGCGCCAGACCCAGCGAGAAGGCATAGCCCGGGGCGATCGCGATTTCGAAGCTGGGTTGGCCGCGCTTGCCGTTTGAGCGCCGCTCACCCAGCGCCAGCGCACCGCGGGTGACCAGATCATTGACCAGTCGCGATACGGTTTGTTGCGACAGGCCGCTGCGGCGGGCCAGTTCCGGCTGGGTGGTGCCGCTGCCGCGCAGCACCAGGCCGAGCAACTGGCTTTCGCTATCGGATGGCGGCCTGAATCTTTGCAGGAACGATTGCGACATGGGCATCCGCGCCACATCGCAAATCAGGCTTTCAAGAGCAACGGCTATAAAACTCCTATTAATACTC
Source organism: uncultured Novosphingobium sp. (assembly GCA_963923805.1). GTDB lineage: Bacteria > Pseudomonadota > Alphaproteobacteria > Sphingomonadales > Sphingomonadaceae > Novosphingobium. Next base: position 1,268 of record CAWUNP010000122.1, read on the forward strand.
AACATGGGTTGAAATAGCTTTTCGGGATCGGTATGAGCCCACCTGACAAGGTCGAATGTACGACCATCAGGTGAGGAGAGGTCTGATGAAGCGCATCTCAAAAGTGATGCTTGCCAGTGTTTCGGTGCTCGCGTTTTCGCCCTCGGCGCTTTTGGCGCAATCCAAGGCCGATGCGGCCGGCAAGGATGAGGCTGCGGCCGAAGAAATCGTGGTGACCGGCACCAGCCGCTCGCGCATTTCGCTCGATACGCCGCTGGCGGTGAGCCAGGTCAGCGCCGGTGCGCTGGCCCGCGCCGGAGTCAGCAGCCAGGCCGATATTCTGAATACCATTCCGACCATCAAGGCCGATGGCGGCGGCGGCGAAGTGGCGTCGAACGTGTTTGTGAAGGGCCTGCCCTCGGGCGGCCAGTACCAGTTCACCCCGCTGATGTACGATGGCGTCACCCTGCTTTCGTCGTTCGGCCTCAATTCGTCGGCCTATGACGTCTATGCCCGCAACGATCTGGGCATCCAGCGCCTCGAATTCGTCCGTGGCGGCGTATCCAACCTGTTTGGTCCCGGTTCGGTTGCCGGGCTGATCAACTATATCAGCAAGACTGGCACGGACCGGCTTGAAGGGACGGTTCAGCTCGAAGTGGCTGAAGGTGATCGCTATCGCGGGGATGTTGCGCTCAGCGGGCCGCTGGGGAACAACCTCTATTTCTCGGTCGCCGGGTTCTATCGCTCTGACAAGGGGCCGCTGCGCACCAACCTGGATACCAAGGGTGGCCAGCTGCGCGGCAACCTAGAATATCGCTTTGCTGACGGCAGCGGCAATATCAAGGTGCTGGGCCAGTACATCGATGATCAGGCGCAGTTCTACCTGCCGATCCCGCTGAACGGCACCACCCGCGAGCGGCTGGTGGGCAACGATGGCGCCCTGGTGGGATCGGTCCAGAACAATTTTGCCGGCGGTCTTGGCTTCCGGACCCCCACCGGCACCTTCAGCTCTGAAATCAACGATGGGGTGAAGACCAAGGGCGGCTTCATCGGCCTGACCTTCGAAAAGGACTTCGGTGACAATGGCTGGGCCTTGAACGGCAAGTTCAAGTACAGCGATTACAAGCACAAGTTCGGCCTGTGGTCGGATGGTGACGGCGTGATCAACGTGCCGGAAACGCTGCAGAGCTTCCTGACCAACCGCGGGCTTGGCAGCCTGGCCAATGCCTCGTTCACCTTTGTGGGCGGTGGGGCGGTTCCGGCCAACTACCTGCTGTTCGCCAACCGCATTACCGACCGCATCCGGCCGGCAACCGACTTCACCGGTGAACTCAACCTGACCAAGAAGCTGGCCACCGGCGGGGTTGATCATGCCATTACCCTGGGCGGGTTCTATGGCCGCGCCAGTGCGGGTGATTACAACGTCACCACCACCTTCCTGGCCGAATTCAACAATACGCCGCGGCTGGTCAACCTGACCGTGACGAACCCGCTGACCAACACCCCGACCGTTGTTTCGGCCAATGGCCTGCTCAACGCCGGGGCGGGTTACGTCAACAACCGTCACAAGGCCGAGCGCCTCGCCGCTTATCTGGCGGACCAGATGAAGATTGGTGACCGCTTCAACTTTGACATCGGTGGCCGTGTCGAGCGGATCAACGGCGATATCAGCCGCGAGCGGACTTCGGTGGTTGTCACCGATGCCACGACGGCCAACCTGTCGACCGCCCTGCGCGATGTGATCTGGGGCAATGGCGGTTTCCTGACCGGCAAGGTTGCGACCACCGAGTGGGCGCTGGCTGCCGGCGCGTTGTACAAGCTGACCGACCGGATGAGCATCTATGCCAACGCGTCGCGCGGCTTCTTCTTCCCCGAACTGCGCTCGGCCGGGTTCCGTCCGCTGCCGGCCGGCACGGCGGCCAATGCCAGCCTGGCGCCGGGAATGCAGAGCTATACTGCCGAAATCATCAAGCAGGCCGAAGCCGGCCTCAAGATCAGCCAGCCGGGCTTCTCGGCAACGGCTTCGTTCCTGTACACCCGACTGGATAATCGCCGTCAGGTGCTGTTCGTCAATGACGGTGCCGGCGGCTTTACCGAGAAGGTCAACCTGGTCGGCACCGAATCTTACGGTGGCGAAGCCACCCTGGACGTGAAGCTGACCAATGCGCTGCGCTTCAGCGGCAACCTGACGGTCCAGCAGGCCAAGTATGTCGCGTTTGACACGACGCCGGCCAATATCGGCAAGAAGGTCGAGCGGCAGCCGCAGGTGCTCTATAATGCCGGGCTCTATTATGATGACGGCCGGTTCGATGCCTCGGTCTTTACCAATTACACCGGCAACAACTTCACGGCATCGGCCAACACGATCGAGCTCAAGGGCTGGAACGTGGCCAACCTGGACCTTGGCTACAAGGTGCCGGTGGGCGGTTCGTCGGTCCGGATCAGCCTGAACGTCTACAACCTGTTTGATACCGACGCAGTGACCGAAGGTTCGCCGCGCCAGGATAACAACCAGGCGGCCAATGGCGCGTTCTTCGTTGGTCGCCCGGTGCTGCCGCGCCGGATCACCGGCCGACTGACCTATAGCTTCTAAACGTTAAACCCGACTGCGGCGGGGGCAGTGCGAATTGCCCCCGCCGCATCCCAAACTGCGGGTTGCTTCGGCCCTCCAAGGCGGGGATTGTCGTCCTATGCGTAATCGCCAGCTCTTGACCGACTATTTTCTGGATGGCGTCGCGGCGAGCAGTCCGCGGCTGACCCTGCCCGCGGCGTTGCCCGCCAAGCCGCCGCGCGGCCGCACGATCGTACTGGGGTGCGGCAAGGCCGCCGCCGAAATGGCGCTGGTTGCCAGCGAATGCCTTGCCGGCCCGGTGAGCGGCTGCGTGGTGACCCGACATGGCCATAATGTCGCCAACCCGCCCGCCACGATCGAGATCATCGAGGCGCGCCACCCGGTGCCTGACGGGCTCAGCCTTGAAGCCGGGCGCCGCCTGCTGAGCCTGGCCGCCGAGGCCGGCCCCGACGATCGCGTGATCTTTCTGGTTTCAGGCGGAGGTTCGTCGCTGCTCTGCGCCCCGGCTGACGGCCTGTCGTTTGAAAGCAAGCAGGCGATTTCCGATTGGCTGGTGCGTTCCGGCGCCGGGATTGCCGAGATCAACCTGGTGCGGCGGCATCTCTCGCGGATCAAGGGCGGGCGACTGGCTGCGGTTGCCGGAGCCCGCGGCGCCGAACTGCTGACCTGCCTGATATCGGATGTTGCCGGCGATGATCCGGCCCTGATCGCGTCGGGCCCCAGCATCGGCGCGCCGTTTGAACCCGATGCGGCGCTGGCGATTCTTGCCCGCGCCGGGTGGGAGGTCGCGCCTGACCTGGCGAATGTCATCCACGGCAATCGTCCGCCAGACGTTGCGCCGCACCCGGTCCGGATGCTCGCCACCAATGCCGATGCCTTGCAGGCCATCTCCGAGCGGGCCAGGCGCGATGGCTGGAATGTGGTCAACCTGGGCGGCGATCTTTCCGGCCATGCCGCGGAAACCGGTCGGAACCATGCCGCGATCGCCCGCGACTATTGCAGCAGGCCGGGGCGGCACCTGCTGGTCTCGGGTGGTGAACTGACGGTCTTGCGCGCCAGTGCAGCGGGCCGGGGCGGGCCCAATCTGGAATATCTGACCGGCTTGCTGGCGGCGCTTGCGCCCGCCGATCCGATCGAGGCGCTGGCTGGTGACAGCGACGGCATTGACGGGACGGAAGACAATGCCGGTGGCTATATCACGGCCAGCTGGGCCGACCCGCAGGCTGCCGGGCAGGCGCTTGCCGTCAACCGCAGCTACGATCTGTTTGAGCGGCTTGGCGGTCTGATCAAGACCGGGCCGACCCGCACCAATGTCAACGATATCCGCATGATTGCCGTGGAAGGGCCAAGACCATGAAACAGGACCTGGATCGCCAGGCACAGGACATCCTGCGGCGCAATGACCGCGGCGGCTACACTGTGCCAACCCACGGGCTTTACCCGTTCCAGTGGAACTGGGATTCGGCCTTCGTGGCGCTGGGCTTTGCCGAGTTCGATCGCGACCGCGCCTGGCAAGAGATCGAAACGCTGGTTTCGGCCCAGTGGGATGA
>CAWUNP010000123.1:0-5366 GCA_963923805.1 uncultured Novosphingobium sp.
CGTGGGCTCGGAGATGTGTATAAGAGACAGTGATCAACCTGTATCCCAAACTATGGACGCTGCCCCGCTCTCGCCCGGTCAGGGCTTGGGGCATGGCAGATTTCCGGCCCAGGGAGCGCCCGTGTTCCACCGGTTTAACCGGCTTGGGCTGTGGACCCTCTATATGAAGGAAGTCCGCCGGTTTTTCAAGGTGCAGACCCAGACCATCTGGGCCCCGGCGATCACCACCTTGCTGTTCCTGGTAATCTTCACCGTGGCCTTGGGGCGCGAAGGGCGGATGGTGCTGGGCGTGAACTTCGCCACGTTCATCGCGCCGGGCCTGATCGTGATGGGCATGATGCAGAACGCCTTTGCCAATTCGAGCTTCAGTTTCCTGGCCGGTAAGATCCAGGGCACGATCATCGATTATCTGATGCCGCCCCTTTCAAATGCCGAATTGATGCTGGCGCTGGTCGGCGCCGCGGTAACGCGCGCGGTGCTGGTTGGCCTGGCGCTGACCGGGGCCATGCTGCTCTGGCCGGGTGTCCACCTGACCCTGGCGCACCCCTGGGCCGTTGTCTGGTTCGGCCTGATGGGCGCGACCATGCTGGCCATGGTTGGCCTGCTGACATCGCTGTGGGCAGAGAAGTTCGACCATAACGCAGCGGTGACCAATTTCGTGATCGCACCGCTGTCGCTGCTGTCGGGCACGTTCTACGTGATCGACAACCTGGCACCCGTGTTTCAGACGATCAGCCGGATGAACCCGTTCTTCTACGTGATCTCCGGCTTCCGGTTCGGATTTCTGGGGCAGAGCGATATCGGCGATACCAACCTGGCCGTGCTTCACGGCGCGCTCGGACTGGGGGTGTTGAACATGGCCCTGGCCGGGCTGGTCTATGCATTGCTGCGCAGTGGTTGGAAGCTCAAGGGTTGAGCGGGACGCATCGCGAGGGCTGGGCACGGGCCAGCGCGGGCTTGATCGCTGCTGCAACATTGCTGGCGATGATCCCGCCGGTGCTTCACAATCTTGATGCCAAGGGCGGGCTGCTGGGCGCTCTATGGTGGCTGGGCCGTTTCTTCACGATCCTGACCAACCTGGCGGTGGGCATTGCCTTTGCGCAGATCGCCCGTCGTGGTCGGCAAGCTGTGTCGCCGCTCGTGCTTGGCGGGCTGATGTTGGCCATCATGCTGGTGGGGCTGGTTTTCAACCTGCTGCTACCGGGAATGCAGCAGGGTACCTGGGCCGATTTCTTGGGCGATAAGATCCACCACGTAATCGTGCCACTGGCAGTTCCGCTGTGGTGGCTGGCATTTGCCGAGCATGGCCGTCTGACCTGGCGCGCGCCGTCGGCCTGGGCGCTTTATCCGCTGGCCTACGCCGCATATGTCATGACGCGCGCCCAGTTTGAGCCCTTGGGGGGCCCGCAGCGCTATCCCTATTTCTTCATGGACGTGGACCGGCTTGGCTGGGGGCCTGCGATTGGCAATATGGCCGCGATCGCTGCGGCCTTCATGCTGGTCGGATGGCTGGTAGTCTGGCTCGACCGGCGGCTTGGCGCGCGCGGATAACTTCGCTCAGTGCGTCATCGACCGGCGCAGGCGATAGCGCCCGTTCCGGAAATCCTCGAACAGTTCATCCAGCGAAGGGTGGTCAACCGGCCCGGCCTCACCATCGGCCAGCAGGTTTTGCTGGCTGACATAGGCAACGTAGCTGGAATCGCCGTTTTCGGCGAGCAGGTGATAAAATGGCTGCTCGCGGTGTGGGCGCACTTCCTTGGGGATCGATTCGTACCACTCCTCGCTATTGGCGAAGACCGGATCGATATCGAAAATTACCCCGCGAAAATCGAAGACCCTGTGGCGCACAACGTCGCCAATGCCGAACCGCGCCTTGGCGCGCTGCGGCGCATCGACGTGCTTTCCAGCCTGGGGTGAGAAGAAGGTTGCCCGTTCCATTGCGCCCAATATAGGGCCCCCCCCCGGCATAAACAACGCCGAGAACGATCCGTTCCCCCAAATTCGCCAAGGAAGGGCTTGGCAAGCCCCGGTTCATCGGCTAACCGCGCGCTTCCCGACCGGGGACCGCGCCGCTGCGCGATCCCGATCACTTCTGCGGAGAGGTGGCAGAGAGGTCGAATGCGCCGCACTCGAAATGCGGTTTACGGGCAACCGTAACGTGGGTTCGAATCCCACCCTCTCCGCCATAAATTGTTGATTTTAAATCACAAAAATCAAATCTAGCTACAAGTTCCCATAACGGCTCCCCGATATCGCGGGGGCTGCGCCAGTGAGGAACGACCTCTCCTGACGCTTCAGTGTCAGTGTTCACGGCAAGTTGTTATCGATTACTTTAGCAGCGGTAAGTGGTCGGGCTTGCTGGTCGCGTGGCGACTGCGCAATGCAAGATGTGCTTGCAGCACTTGCCGATCTCTTCAGTGCGCGCAGCGCTAGCGCTCGCCTCCTCGTAAGTAGATCAGCATATCGTCGCAAATCCGTCATCAAGTCGTCAGGTTGGTCGACAAAGAATGTCAGGAGACTGATAACAAGCAGTGTGTTCTGACCGATGCCGCATGTTTTGCTTACCCAGAAGGATCCTTCATTTGCAGCAGCGGCATTAGACGTCTTGCCTTCGGCAGAAGTTCATCAACTTGATAGCTGGTATCCTGATAATAGCGACGAGAGCACTTGGTGCTTTATAGATTGTCTTCTCGACGATATCTCTGGTCTTGAACTCTGTAGGCGTCTCCGCGCCAGGCGAACACCCCGTCCGCTCCACATTACCATAATTTTAGATGAGGCTGACCCAACCGCCCGTGCGCGTGCGATCGCGGCCGGAGCAGACGACTATTTGCCTGGGCCACTAACGCCCGAGTCGCTGGCTGAACGATTGCGCATTTACGCGTGCGATGCCCCACCGCCCACGACGCTTCAGTCCAGCCAAGGACTGACTGTTAATGTTGCAGCGAGCCAAGTGCGTTGGCGGGGCCAATTGGTTCCTATGCCGCCCAACGAATTGCGACTGCTGGACTTGTTTATGAAGAACCCTGATCGTTTGCTCAGCCGAGATCAGGTCATTGCTCTGTTGGGCAAACAGGATGAAGTTGAAGATGACCGAACTGTTGATGTTTGGGTTGGCCGCTTGCGTCGTCGATTGGAAGCGGCGGGGGTGCGAGGCCTGTTCAGAACGGTTCGGTCCATGGGCTACGTGTTTGACACGCCCTAGACCTGACTTTGCCAAGTATTGTTGAACAAATAGCCCCGCCGGATCGCTCCGGCGGGGCTATCCGCTTGTCATGATAAGATGATCAGAACTTGATCGAGGCTTCCACGCCGAACACGCGTGGTTCGTTGACCATCGCGGTCAGGTTGTTGAAGTCGATCCCGGAGACCGCCGAAACATCATTCGTGATGTTGCGGGCGAAGGCTGCCAGGTCGAACTTGTCGGTGCGGTAACCCACGCGCAGTCCGCCTTCCAGCATCTTGTCGTCGCTGAACTCGACCGAGTCATAGAGGAAGAATTGCACCTTCGAACGGTAGGCCCAGTCGGTGAAGACATAGGCTTCGCCACTGCCCATCGGCGCAGCATAGCCAGCCGTCCAGTTGGCGATCCAGCGCGGGCTCTGCGGCAGCTGGTTGCCGTTGATCGAGTAGATCCCCGGGCTGCCGGCACGCTACGGGCTGGTGACGGTGCAGTTCGCGCCGCAACCGGCGACGAAGGCGTTCGGGTCCTTGATCAAGACAGAGTGGAGAGCTGCACGCCGCTAGGAGAGTGCGTTCTCTCACGAAATGCGCATTTGCCGCTGGACAAGATTTTTAGGTTGGCGTGTGACCGAATTGCCGCAGAAGTGCCTCAAAAACGACTATTAAGTGCAAAAAATGCCACATGGACGTCACATCAATTTCACGATAATGTCACCAAACGCGGCGGGTGATCGGGCGCAAAAGTTTATCGCAATAGAATTATTGCTGCAGCTGGTCAGAAAGCTGGCACTGCATGGTGCGAACATGACAAGGACCAAGCTGTCATTAGATTGTCGGGCTGCCGTAAGGTGGCAAACAAATAAGTCGCATCGCCCTGTAACACTGACACCCTAGTGGACCCCCGATCCAATCCTACCGGGGGTATTTCATGCGTAATCTAATCATCGGTCTGCTGGCTTCGACTGCCTTGCTCTCGCAACCAGCATGGGCCGGAGAAGTTGAGGCAGAAGCCGCTACTGGCGACGCCATGAATGAGGCGGATGCGGACGAAATTGTGGTTTTTGGCCAGGGTGAGACAAAGCAGGTCCAGGAAGTGGGCACGCGCGACATCGCGGTGCTGCTTCCCGGTACCAGCCCGATCCGTGCGATCGAAAAGCTGCCCAGTGTAAACGTGCAGTCGGCGGATGCTTTTGGCAATTACGAGTGGTCGACCCGTGTCACGATCCGCAGCTTCAACCAGAACCAACTGGGCTTCAACTTTGATGGCATTCCGCTTGGTGACATGAGCTATGGCAACCACAACGGTCTGCACATCAGCCGCGTGGTGAGCCCCGAAAACATCGGCTCTGTACGGGTAACGCAGGGTTCGGGTTCGCTTGGCACCCAATCGACCAATAATCTCGGCGGGACGGTCGAGACCTTCTCGATGGATCCACTTGATCGGTTCGCAGTCCAGGCCAATGGAACCTATGGCAGTGACAACACCGTTCGCGGTTTTGTGCGTATGAATGCCGGCAGCGTGGACGGCCTGCGCGGTTTTGTTTCGTATGGTTACGGTTCGACCGACAAGTACCGCGGCGAAGGACAGCAGGACCAACACATGGTCAATGCCAAGGTTGTTGTTCCGCTGGGCGAGGCAACACTTGACGGTTGGTTCAGCTTTTCGGACCGGCGCGAGCAGGATTATCAGGACATGTCCCTCGGGATGCTGGCCCGGCTCGGCTACGGTTCAGACAATCTCTACCCGGATTATGCGCTGGCAATCCGTCTCGCTGACATCGGCAACAATCGCAACGAAACTGGCGCGCCCATTTCGAATGCGGCTGCAGGTACGGTCTATCCGGGCGGCTACACCTCGGTTGACGATGCCTATTACGACGCTTCGGGCCTGCGCCAGGATACGGTTGCGGCACTTGGTTTCAAGAGCCCGGTAAACGATGACGTGAAGGTCGCGCTGCGCGCATACTATCACCACAACAAGGGCATGGGCCTTTGGGGCACGCCCTATGTACCGAGCCCCAACGGCACGCCGATCTCGATCCGCACCACCGAATACAAGATCGACCGCGGCGGCCTGTTTGGCCGGATCGACTGGGACGCCGGCATGAACAAGCTGTCGGTCGGCGGTTGGTATGAAGCCAACAGCTTCAACCAGGCTCGCCGTTTCTATGATCTTGCAAGCC
>CAWUNP010000124.1:0-5363 GCA_963923805.1 uncultured Novosphingobium sp.
TCGGAGATGTGTATAAGAGACAGAACCTGGGTTATTCGGTGCAGGGCAGCGATATTGCCGAAGGCTATGTGGTCGAAGGCCTGCGCGTCCGCGGGATCAAGGTGATGATCGGCCACAAGGCCGAGAACCTGGGTGATGCCGCGGTTGTCGTCACCTCAACCGCTGTGAAGCGCGATAATCCTGAAGTGGCCGCCGCGCTGGAACACCGCGTGCCGGTCGTCCGCCGGGCCGAGATGCTGGCCGAACTGATGCGGCTCAAGCGCACGGTCGCCGTGGCCGGCACCCATGGCAAGACCACCACGACCTCGCTGGTCGCGGCGCTGCTCGATGCCGGCGGGGTCGATCCGACTGTGATCAACGGCGGGATCATCAATTCCTACGGCTCCAACGCTCGCCTTGGCGAAAGCGAATGGATGGTGGTCGAGGCGGATGAGAGCGATGGCTCCTTCCTGCGGCTTGACGGGACCATTGCCGTGGTCACCAACATCGATCCCGAGCATCTTGAACATTACGGATCGTTTGAAGCGATCAAGGCCGCCTTCGTCGAATTCATCGAGAACGTGCCGTTCTATGGCTGCGCGGTGCTGTGTATCGACCACCCGGAGGTCCAGGCCGTCATTCCCAAGGTCCGCGACCGCCGCGTGGTAACCTATGGCTTCTCAGCCCAGGCAGACGTGCGCGGTGAAAACGTTACGCCGATCCCGGGCGGTAACCGGTTTGACGTGGTGATCCGCCAGCGCGATGGTTCGCAGCGCCGGATCGAAGGGATCGAATTGCCGATGCCCGGCCGCCATAATGTCCAGAACGCGCTGGCCGCGGTGGCCGTGGCAGTGGAAATGGGCTGCGCCGATAGCGTGATCCAGACCGGCTTTGCCAAGTTCGGCGGGGTCAAGCGCCGCTTCACCAAGGTGGGTGAGATCGATGGCGTGACGATCATCGACGATTACGGCCATCACCCGGTTGAAATCCGGGCAGTGCTGGCAGCAGCCCGTGAAGGGGTGCAGAACCGCGTGATCGCCGTGGTCCAGCCGCACCGTTTCACGCGCCTGCGGGATCATCTGGAAGAGTTTCAGGCGGCCTTCAACGATGCCGACATGGTCTATGCTGCGCCAGTTTACGCTGCGGGCGAGGCGCCGATCGATGGCGTGGATTCCGCTGCGCTGATTGACGGTATCAAGGCCCGCGGCCACCGCGCCGCGCACCTGATTGCCAGCGCCGATGCCCTTGCGGCCGAGCTGGCCCAGGTGGCCCAGCCCGGCGACATGGTGGTCTGCCTTGGCGCCGGCGACATTACCAAATGGGCTGGCGGGCTGGAGGCCGGTATCCGCGTCTCGCGGACGGGCGGATGAGCATCGCCACGCTCCCCTCTGTCCGGGGCAAGCTGACCCCTTCGGCCCCGCTGGCACCGCTGGTCTGGTTCAAGTCCGGCGGCGCGGCCGAGTGGCTGTTTGAACCGAAAGACCTGGCAGACCTGCAGCACTTCCTGCGCGAACTCGATCCGGCGGTGCCGGTGATGGCGCTGGGGCTGGGCTCCAACCTGATCGTCCGCGATGGCGGCGTGCCGGGCGTCGTCGTGCGCCTGGGCAAGGCCTTTGCCAAGGTTGAGCGGGTGGACGAACTGACGCTCGATTGCGGCGGCGGGGCCAGCGGCATTCTGGTGTCCTCGACCGCCCGCGACAATGCGATCGCCGGGCTTGAGTTCCTCCGCTCGATCCCCGGCACGGTCGGCGGCTTCGTGCGGATGAACGGCGGCGCCTATGGCGGTGAGGTCAAGGACATCCTGATCGATTGCGACGTGGTGCTGCGCGATGGCGCGCTGGTCACCCTGCCGGTGAACGCCCTGCATTACACCTATCGCCATTCGCAACTGCCCGACGGTGCGATTGTTGTGGCTGCGCGGTTTCGCGGTAAGCCGGGGCAGCCCGCTGAAATCCAGGCCGAGATGGACCGCATTTCCGCCAGCCGCGAGGCCAGCCAGCCGCTGCGCAGCAAGACCGGCGGTTCAACCTTCAAGAACCCGGCTGGGCACAAGGCGTGGCAGCTGGTTGACGAAGCCGGGTGCCGGGGGCTTCAGCTGGGCGGCGCCCAGGTCAGCGAGAAGCACACCAACTTCCTGCTCAACCTGGGTGCGGCGACCAGCTCTGACATCGAAGCGCTGGGCGAGGAAGTCCGCAAGCGGGTCAAGGCAAAGTCGGGCGTTGAGCTCGAATGGGAAATCCAACGAGTAGGCAAGGCGAAGTGACACTCCCCAAACTCCATGTTGCGGTCCTGATGGGGGGCTGGTCGAATGAGCGTCCCGTCTCGCTGATGAGCGGGGAAGGGGTGGCCAAGGCTCTGGAGGAGCGCGGCCACCGCGTGACGCGGATCGACATGGACCGTGATGTCGCGGCTCGGCTTGCCGCGGCGCAGCCGGATGTCGTGTTCAACGCGCTGCATGGCACGCCGGGCGAGGACGGCTCGATCCAGGGCATGATGGACCTGATGGGGCTGACCTATACCCATTCGGGCATGGTCTCTTCGGTCATTGCGATTGACAAGGAACTGACCAAGCAGGCGCTGGTCCCGCACGGGATCCCGATGCCGGGCGGACGGATCGTGCCGGTTGCCGAAATCTATCGGCAGGATCCGCTGGAACGGCCCTATGTGCTGAAGCCGGTCAACGAAGGTTCCTCGGTGGGCGTGGCGATTGTCACCGCCGAAGGGAACTATGGCAATCCGATCAGCCCGGAAACCAAGGGCCCCTGGCAGGAATTCGACCAGCTGCTGGCCGAACCCTATATCCGCGGGCGCGAACTAACCACGGCGGTGCTGGGCGACCGTGCGCTGATGGTTACCGAACTGCGGCCGAAGTCCGGCTTCTACGATTTCGACGCCAAGTATACCGATGGCATGACCGAACACGTCTGTCCGGCCGAGATCCCTGAAGAGATCACGCAGGCCTGTCTCGATCTGGCGCTGCGCTGCCACCAGTTGCTGGGCTGCAAGGGCTGCAGCCGGACCGATTTCCGCTGGGATGACGAGCGCGGGGTCGAAGGCCTGTTCGTGCTTGAAACCAATACCCAGCCGGGCATGACCCCGCTCAGCCTGGTGCCTGAACAGGCCCGGCATCTGGGGATCGAATATGGCGAACTGGTCGAGATGATCATCGCCGAAGCCCTTGCGGACAAGCAGGGCAGAGAAGACGCCCTTGCGGACAAGCAGGGCAAAGAAGACGCCCTTGCGGACAAGCAGGGGGCCAAGCGATGAGCCAGACGCTCAAGCGCGGCGGCAAGAGCGTTCGCAAGGCGGCCGCAACGCAGGGCAAGGCCCGGCAGGTCCGCGCTGCCAAGGCACGCACGGGTTCGGTCCTGGGTGCGGTGCTCGGCTGGCTTCCGATCAGCGAGGCACAGTGGCAGCGGATTTTCCTGACCGCGATCCTGGGGGCGGCCGTGGCGCTTGCCTGGATCGTGGCCAGCTTTGCCGGTGTTCCGGCGATGGCGGCGGTGCAGCTGGCCTCGATGTCACGCAGCGCGGGATTTGAGGTCCGCCGGGTTGAGGTGCGCGGGACGAAGAACCTGAACGAGCTGAAGGTCTATGAACGCGCTCTGGCCGAACGCGAGCGGGCCATGACCATGGTTGATGTTGAAGCGCTGCGGGCAGAGCTGCTGCAACTGTCGTGGGTCGAAGATGCCCGCGTTTCGCGCCAGCTCCCGGATTCGCTGGTGATCGATATTGTCGAACGCAAGCCGGCCGCCGTGCTGCGCAAGGTGGATAAGCTGGTGCTGATCGATGCCACCGGGCACGAACTGGAAGTGGTCGGTCCGGCCCGTGCGGCAGGCAAACTGGTTGTTTCGGGCCTGGGCGCCGGGCAGCAGGTGGTTGCGCTGCAGACCCTGATGTCGGCCGCACCGGCGCTCAAGCCGCAACTGCGCGAGGCTGAATGGATCGGCAATCGCCGCTGGAACTTCACCTTCAAGACCGGCCAGGTCCTGGCCCTGCCTGAAGGGGCGGACCTGGCGGCCAAGGCCTTGATCACCTTTGCCCGGCTTGATGGGGTCAATCGCCTGCTGGGTGGCAAGGTGGCCGCCTTCGATATGCGTGCGGGCGATCGGATCTATCTGCGCGTGCCGGGCCGGACCGATCCGGTCGAGCAGGCGGGGGTTCAACCCGTCGCCATTGCTGCGGCTGACAAGCCCGCCGATATCCTGAGCCAGCCCGCGCCCGCGCCGAAGGCTGAAGCCGAGCCGTCGCCTGCGGCCAAGCCGAAGGCGGAAGCAAAGCCGAAGCCCAAGCCGGAAACCAAGGCCAAGGCAGAGCCCAAATCCAAGTCCGAACCCAAGCCCAAGGTGGAGGCAAAGCCGAAACCTGCGGCGAAGCCCAAGCCGGAAGCCAAGGCTAAGCCGGCTGCGAAGGCTGAGGGGAAGGCCAAGCCAGAGGCCAAGTCCAAGCCTGCCGCCAAACCAGCGGCATCAGCCAAGGGGGCGAAGGGCTGATGGCGACCGCACGGATCATCAAGACTTTCGGCGCCGTGAACATCGGCTCGTTTCGCATTTCGGCGATGGTCGCCGGGCTGACGGAAACGGGCGAGATGGTGGTGCTCGGTTCGGGCCACCGGGCCGCGCAGGGGATCAAGCGCGGCTATGTGACCGATATGCAGGCGGCCACCTATGCCGTGCGCGATGCGGTCGAGCGGGCGGAAAAACTGGCCAATACGGCGGTGAGTTCGGTCTGGATCGGCTCGTCCGGGGCGGGGCTGGCCAGCCAGGTTGCCCAGGTGGAAATCGACATCGGCGGCCGCCGGATCGAAGATGATGATATCGAACATCTGCTGCTGGCCGCGCAGGGCGTGATCCAGCCGGACGGGCGCATGGTGCTCCATGCCCAGCCGGCGCATTACACGCTGGACGGTGCGGACGGGGTATCCGATCCCAAGGGGCTTCATGCCGAGCGGCTCGGGGTCGATATCCATGTGATGCTGGCGGATGGCGCGCCGATCCGCAACATCACCGAAGCGGTGCAGAATGCGCATTTGCAGGTGGAGGCGGTGGTCGCTTCGCCGATCGCGGCGGGCTATGCCTGCCTCAGCCCCGAAGAGCGCGATCTGGGCGTCGCCCTGGTCGAATTCGGTGCGGAAGTAACCAATGTCTCGGTTTACGCCGCGGGGATGTTGCTTGGGCTCGTTACCATCCCGATGGGTTCGGGTGACGTGACCGATGCCATTGCCTCTGCCTTCGGGATTCGCCGGTTCCAGGCCGAGCGCCTGAAGTGCGTCCACGGATCGGCGATCGCCAGCCCGTCGGACCACCGCGAGATGATCCCGGTCAATGCCCCCGGCGATGAAATGACCGGGCCGATCGCTCGCCATGCCGATGACAAGAACCGCA
>CAWUNP010000125.1:0-5361 GCA_963923805.1 uncultured Novosphingobium sp.
ATTATCAGCATCGCCTTGATGGCCTGCTTTTTCGGGTTAGTTTTATTTCAGAAATGAAATGAAAGATGGGCGATGGCGCAGCAGATCTGGATCGCGGCGGCGGCCGCATTGACCTTGCAAACAACAAAGGCCCCGGTTTCCCGGGGCCTTTGCGTTTTCAAGGTCTAGACCGGGCGGCAACCATGGCCGCCGCCTCCGAATGTCTTACTTGGCCTTGCGGTGCTGATGACGGTGGTGCGTTTCGTGGTGCTGCCAGAAGGTCTTTTCGTTCTTGGCAGCAGCATCGCCAGCAGCCTGGGCCTTGTCATCAGCGGCCTTGGCGGCGGCAACGCCCTGATCGGCAGTAGCCTGCGCACGCTGGGCTGCAGCAACGCCCTGATCGGCAGTGCTCTGGGCCTGCTGGGCCGCGGCCTTGCCTTCGCGAGCGAGAGCGACAGCCTGATCGGCCGTCGACTGGGCGCGCTTCACATCTTCGATCGAGGCGCAGCCGCCAAGCAGGGCAGCCGAAAGGGCGACGATCATTACTTCTTTACGCATTATAATCTCCTTCGTTAATTTCAGGGAACAACCGCTAAGCAGCGAAATTCCAAAACCCTGAAACAACAGATAATAAAAATAGCGTCCTACTTGAATTTATCTTCACTGAATTTCGATAAGTATTTACGCCTGTTGACATCAATGCACAATCAGTGCTGGCCCGATAATGGCGCAATCCATCCCGGAGCAAGAAAAAGGCCCCGGTTCCCCGAGGCCTTAATCATTCAAATTGTTTGATGTGGCTTACTTGCCCTGCCAGTTCGGCTTGCGCTTTTCGGCAAAGGCGGCGGCGCCTTCGCGGGCATCGGCGCTGGTGAATACCGGCGCGATATAGCTCGCCTGCTTCTGCCACATTTCGGCATCGCTCCAGGTGTGCGAATCGCGGATGATCGCCTTCGAAGCGATCAGGGCCAGCGGACCGTTTTCAGCCACGCGCGAGGCCAGCTCAAGCGCGGCGGGGAGCGACGGACCTTCGACCACGCGGTTGACGAAGCCCAGTTCATAAGCGCGCGCTGCATCGATGAAATCGCCGGTCAGCGCCAGTTCCATCGCGATCCGCGGCGGGATCTGGCGCGGCAGCTTGATCAGGCCGCCCGCAGCAGCCGCAAGGCCGCGCTTGGCTTCGGGAATGCCGAACTTCGAACCCGCGCTGGCCACGATCAGATCGCACGACAACGCCAGTTCCATGCCGCCCGCCAGGGCGAAACCGTCGATCGCGGCGATCACCGGCTTGCTGGGGGTCCACTCGGTCAGGCCGCCAAAGCCGCGGCCTTCGATGCTGGGCCGTTCGCCGCGCAGGAAGCCCTTGAGGTCCATGCCCGAGCAGAAGGTGCCGCCAGCCCCGGTCAGCACGGCGCAGCGCAGGTCGCTCTCTGCTTCGAGCCGGTCCATCGCCGCGCTGATGCCTTCGGCCTGAGCCTTGTTCATCGCGTTCTTGGCTTCGGGCCGGTTCATCGTGACGATCAGCACGCCATCGCGGACTTCGGTAAGGACTTCGGGGGCTTCGCTCATGAGTCTTATCCTCTCACAGGTGTTTAACCGGACGATTAAAGCTACCGGGCCGCAAGGTCCAGCCCTTACTTGCGCAGCGCGCCGCCTCTGCTAAGGGAGCGCGTGAAATTCCGCTAACTCCCCAGTGAAAGATTACGCGCGATGGCCAAGATCAAGGTAACCAACCCCGTCGTCGAGATGGACGGCGATGAGATGACCCGCATCATCTGGCAGTGGATCCGTGAACGGCTGATCCTGCCCTACCTCGATATCGACCTGAAGTACTTTGACCTCTCGGTCGAAAAGCGTGACGAAACCAACGACCAGATCACGGTCGATGCCGCCAATGCCACCAAGCAGTATGGCGTTGCCGTGAAGTGCGCCACGATCACGCCGGACGAAGCCCGCGTTGAGGAATTCAAGCTCAAGAAGATGTGGAAGAGCCCCAATGGCACGATCCGCAATATCCTGGGTGGCGTGGTGTTCCGCGAACCGATCGTGATGCAGAACGTCCCGCGTCTGGTTCCGGGCTGGACCGATCCAATCGTGGTCGGCCGTCACGCCTTTGGTGACCAGTACAAGGCAACCGATACCCTGATCCCGGGTCCGGGCACCCTGCGCCTGGTCTTCGACGGTGACGATGGCAAGACGATCGACCTCGAAGTGTTCAAGTTCCCTAGCTCGGGCGTCGCCATGGCGATGTACAACCTGGACGATTCGATCCGCGACTTCGCCCGCGCCAGCTTCAACTATGGCCTGAACCTGGGCTGGCCGGTTTATCTTTCCACCAAGAACACGATCCTCAAGGCCTATGACGGCCGCTTCAAGGATCTGTTCCAGGAAGTCTTCGACACCGAAGGCTTCAAGGAAAAGTTTGCTGCCGCCGGGATCGTCTACGAACACCGCCTGATCGACGACATGGTCGCTTCGGCGCTCAAGTGGTCGGGCAAGTTCGTCTGGGCCTGCAAGAACTACGACGGTGACGTGCAGTCGGATACCGTGGCCCAGGGCTTCGGTTCGCTCGGCCTGATGACCTCGGTGCTGATGACCCCCGATGGCAAGACCGTCGAAGCCGAAGCCGCCCACGGCACCGTGACCCGCCACTACCGCCAGCACCAGCAGGGCAAGGCGACCAGCACGAACCCGATCGCCAGCATATTCGCCTGGACCCGCGGTCTGATCTATCGCGGCAAGTTCGATGGCACGCCCGAGGTGGTGAAGTTCGCCGAAACGCTGGAACGCGTCTGCATCGACACCGTCGAAAGCGGCAAGATGACCAAGGACCTTGCGATCCTGATCGGCCCGGAACAGCCCTGGCTGACCACCGAAGGCTTCTTCCAGGCAATTGTCGAGAACCTCGAAACGGAAATGAAGTCCTGGGGCTGAGCCAAGCGCCTCTGAAACAAGACGAAGCCCCCTGCCCGCAAGGTCAGGGGGCTTTCTTTTGCGCGGCTCCTGCCGCTAAGGTCCGCGCATGGCCGGACCGACTGAACTCACCTCTCCCGCAGTAGGCGATGCTCTGGTGATCCTCGGGGCAGCCGGGGCGGTGATCCCGATCTTTGCCCGGTTCCGCATCACGCCGATCATCGGCTTCATCCTGGTTGGCCTGCTGATCGGGCCATTCGGGCTGGGACGGCTGGTGCCGAGCCTGCCGTGGCTGGAACACATCACCATTGCCGATCCCAAGACACTGGCCCCGGTCGCAGAGATGGGGATCATCCTGCTGCTGTTCTCGATCGGGCTGGAACTGTCGTTCGCGCGGCTTTGGTCGATGCGGCGGCACGTATTCGGGCTGGGTGCGCTGGAGCTGGTGATCAGCGCCCTGCTGGTGGCGGCGCTGTTGATGGTACTGGGCAATTCGCTGCCCACGGCGCTCGCGCTGGGTCTCGCGCTAGCCCTGTCCTCGACCGCGCTGGTCTTGCGGATCACCGATCCCCGCACCCCGGTGGGCCGCGCAGCGCTGGCGATGCTGCTGCTCGAGGATATCGCCCTGATCCCGATCATCTTCCTGCTCGGCGCGATGGGCCGCGGCGGGGAGGCGCAGGATGGGGCGCAGATGCTCGATACCCTGTGGCAGGGCGCGCTGGTGATCGTGGCCCTGCTGGCGATCGGCCGGGTCGCCCTGCCCCATCTGTTTGCCCAGGCTGCCCGCACCAAGAGCCCGGAGCTGTTCCTGGCCGCCAGTCTGCTGGTGGTCATCGGCGCGGCGCTAGCGACAGCGGCAGTGGGCCTCTCGCCGATCTTTGGCGCGCTGGTAGCCGGGCTGCTGATTGCCGAGACAGAATACCACACCGAGGTTGAGCGGATTACCGAGCCCTTCAAGGGGCTGGCGCTGGGTGTCTTCCTGATCACCGTGGGGATGAGCCTGGACCTGGCCATGGTGCTGCAGCAGTGGAGCGCGATCCTGATCGGGGTGGTGGCGGTGCTGATCATCAAGGCGCTGGTCACAGCCGTGCTGCTGCGGGCGATGGGCGCGCGATCCGGCACAGCGACCGAGACCGGCATCCTGATGTCGAGCCCGTCGGAAACAACCCTGATCGTGCTGAGCACGGCCAGCGCGGTGCAGCTGATCAATGCCGAGGCAGCGCAGTTCTGGCAAACTGTCACGGCGATCGGTCTGACGATCACGCCGGGGCTGGCCTGGCTGGGCAAGCGGCTGGGGCGGCGGGTCGAAGGGCAGCGTCCGGTGGTTGACCTGCCCGAAGACGATGCGCCGCGCGCGATCGTGGTCGGCATGGGCCGCGTCGGTCGACTGGTGGCGGACATGCTGACGGTGCACGACAAGCCCTATGTCGGGATCGACGGCGACGCCGATACCGTGACCCGCGCGCAGATTGATGGATACGCGGCCGTGTTCGGCGATGCCGCCTGGGAGAGCACCCTGCACCGGCTGGGCGTCGAGCGCGCCAGTGCAATCATCCTGACCATGGATGAACCGGTGGCGGTGCAGCGGCTGGTGCGCAAGCTGCGCGGCGCCCACCCCGATCTGCCGATCATCGCCCGCGCCCGCGACGTGAGCCATGCTGCGCTGCTGTACCGCGCCGGGGCCACCCATGCGGTGCCGGAGACGCTGGAAAGCTCGCTCCAGCTCTCAGAGGCGGTGCTGGTGGACCTGGGCGTGCCGATGGGGCCGGTGATCGCCTCGATCCACGAAAAGCGCGACGAATTCCGCGCGCAGATCATGGAAGAGGGCGAACTCGACGAGAAACCGCGCCTCAAGAGCGCCGGGCTGCGGGAACGCCCCTCGGTCTGACCGGTTCTCTCCCGGAGAGGAGAGCCACCATGCAGGATGTCCCCCCATCCGAGCCTGATACGCGTCACCCACTAGCCCAGCAGGCCAAGGAGAGCGCGAGCAAGATCAGGCGCCCGCAGCAGACCGATGCGACCATGCCCGAAAAAGACCTGCCGCGTGGCAGCGAACCAGAAACCCGAGGCACCAGCGGCCGCCGGCAATAATCAGCCGGCCAGCACGCCCCTTACTGCAGCAATGGCATCGGCGGCCTTGTCACCATCAGGGCCGCCGCCCTGCGCCATGTCGGGTCGGCCGCCGCCGCCCTTGCCGCCCAGCGCTTCAACGCCGGCGCGCACGAGGTCGACCGCGCTGACCTTGCCGATCAGGTCTTCGGTCACGGCCGCGGCGATGCTTGCCTTGCCTTCGTTGAGGGCAACGATCACTGCCACCCCCGTGCCGAGCCGGCCCTTGGCCTGATCGAGCAGGCCGCGCAGCTCCTTGGGATCGAGCCCGTCGAGCACCTGGCCGGAGAACTTGACCCCGCCCACTTCCTCGTCAGCACTGGCAGCCCTGTCTCTTATACACATCTCCGAGCCCACGAG